>JAUVIQ010000018.1 GCA_030592655.1 Planctomycetales bacterium
CATTTTTGGTGTCTTTCATGATCGTATCTCCAGATCGTTATCGATCGCCCCTTACCTTGCCGAAGTCTCTTGGAAGGTCGCGGGTCCCCATCGGGACGAGCTGGCCATTCTTCAGGCCACCCTTCTTATCGAACCTCAATGCGGCAAGTCTCCGCTTACCCAGGTCAACGATATAAACAACATCGTAGTCCTGGCGGATTTCGCCGGTGAGCATGACATAGTTTGTCCCACCGCCGATGACCTGGGCCTCGGCAGCCTGGGTGCCTGTCCCGAATACAAGCGCAACCAGAAGCGCCGCGTTCAGGCACACCAATGCCACAATAATCATCTGTTTCATATCTGTTCTCCTAAGTAAGTTCAATCCGCAATCACTTAATCCAAGTGCGTCTTTTTAGAACTTTTAAAGGCCACTACACATATACCCGCAACCGCTACTATCGCAACGGCAATTGCGGCCCAGTAACTTCCCTTCTTAATTTCCGGAGGCTCAAAGCCGTCGCCCGCAGCCAAGACGGCACACGTCGCCGCCAATAATATTAAACCCGTCAGGAACAGTAATGGTATCGCTTTCATAGTAAATTGATTATACACCCCCCCACCGGCTAGTTCAAGTAAGAGCACGTAACAAAAAGAAATTCACCGCAGAGAACGCAGAGAAAAGAAACATAAAAGGTTTTTTATTTGTTCTCTGCGATCTCTGCGTGCTCTGCGGTAAATTCTGTTTCTTCTTATAAAAAAGTCGCCAGGTCGGCCGACTGACGAGTGAACTCGCTTGTCGGCATTGATACTGTCTGCCATTTTGCGCTGCGAGGGCGCACGCAATCGGCATATTCAGCCAGGGTTATAGCGAGGAAAGCGTAATACTTGTTGCGGAAGAAATGCACGTCCTCGAATGGTGCACGTTGCGGCGGGCCTTGGAGCCAATACGCAAAGACGAGAACTGCTGAAAAATCAACGCCGAAAATATTCTCCCATTCGCGCAGCGATTCGATGTCGTCGCGCGTAACCCAGTTTTCCCACGCCCGGCTTGAGCGGCTCGACGAACCGGCCTGGTCGGGAAACTTCCGGCCTTTTACATCGACCAGAAGGTTCGCCCTGCTGTCGGAATAGACCACGAAATCGAAACTTTTGATGGAAATCCCCGCGAACAGCGTCTTTTTCGCCTCATCGACGACAACGTAAGGCCAGCCTTTCCCGCGAAGGTACGACTCAAACGCAGCCTCATAATGTACGCTCCGACGACCCATTTAATTCAATTTCCAATTGCTGATTTTCGATTTCCAATTGCAGAAAAAACAGTATCCGCTACTTCTGCTGTTTCTTCATAATAAACGTAACCGGGAACAAGATTGAATAGTGCTTCTTTGGGCGTTAGGCGGCTCTTTGCAATGTCTATGGCAATTGGGGATTCGTCAATACCGATCCAATGCCTATTCAGCTCTTGAGCGGCAAGCAGGGTTGTCCCTGATCCACAAAAGCAGTCAAAAACCAACTGACCTGGATTCGACGATGTGCTGATTATTGTTTTAAGAAGGTCTATGTTTTTTTCAGTCGGGTAACAGGGATATTGAGGGTCTTTTAACTCCCAAATATCCTGAAGGCGCTTGCCCTTTGCTTCTGCGTCGTCTGCATAAATGATCTTGCGGGGGTTTCCGGTAGATGACCATTCAATTAATCCTTGGCTGTCTAACTGGTCCAGTACGGCTGGGGCATATCGCCAATGTCTGCCTTTGGGTGGCATCATGCCCTTCCATTCCTTGCCGGTATTGCCGTTTCGGGTTTCACCCGGCGCATGAAGCGGGGTTGTCGTATATCGTCGTCCTTTTGAATCGATTTTCGAGAAAAGCCTTTGGATATCCTTTGGCGTAAGGTCTTGCGTGGGTTCATTCCATATAAAGTTGTCTGTTTTTGTGTAGAAGAGAATAAGGTCTTTAATATTGCCGTAGCCTTTACGCTTGAAATTTTTCGGGTTGCATTTAATTCTCGTAATGTCGTTTCGGAAGTTTTCCTGTCCGAAAATCTCATCCATTACAACTTTGACATAATGTCCAATTTTGTAGTCTATATGAAGATAGATGGATGCGTGGTCTGCCATTAATTCACGAATAAAAATAAGCCTTTCCCTGATAAACTCGATGAATGCTGCCCCTTTGAGTTTGTCGGAATACGCAACGTTATCGCTATCACTTGGGCTTATGGTCGAGGTTCGCTCGTGGTTGTGCTTATAGACGGTATTTGTTGCAAACGGTGGATCAATATAGACGAGGTCTATTTTCCCACGCATTTGGAATTCGTGTAAAAGCGCCTGCATAACTGCGAGGTTGTTACCCTTGATAAGTGTATTTTGGTCGTCGTGTCCCTCGATAGATACCTTCTCAAGCGGCGCCGGTGCTGCGTTTTCTAATATCTCTTGTGGGTTTCTCTTTTGGTTATATGAAAGTCGCATAATATCACACATGGTACAGGAATTCCCGCAACACTAAAGCGCTCATAATGTTGTATTTCTGTCTGTTGGTTCTTAAGAATCTGTGCATTTTATTATTTGACTTTATATATAATACTCCATCCAGTACTGCAATTTTGATGGCTTTGACGGCTCTGGTTTGCAACAAACTCATCGCGTCCTCAAATTGAGCGTTTTGGTGCCCTCCGAAATCTGTTAAAAATTTGGCTTCGCCAATTATATATTTCCCGTTGAAACGAGCGATAAAATCCAATCCTTTTGGTCTTTTGTAATTCAAATGGTCTCTGGCAAACTCCATAAGCTGTGCGTCGCTACCTTCCAAAATTGCATTTTTGTCGGTTGCGACAAACTCCTCTGGTGAAAGAATATCAGTACCAAGGCTCCCGGCGTTTAGCCATCTTTTGAAAAGAGGGCCGATCTGGCGATTTGTTTCTTTGGGCTGTGTGCATTTTTCAAAAATATTGTCCAATCCCATTTCGAACAATCGCCCACATAAGCGGTCCACCGTAGCCGGATTTCGCTCCAAGGCTGAAGGATCTCGCTTTAAGTATGCCACATAGGAATCCTTCAAAGGAAACAGTTTCAAGGACAAGAGTTCACAAAGGAGAAGAGATTTGTCTTTACGGTTATACGCATGTTCGATAGTTGCCCATTTATCTTGGTCAATATCTCTAATGCCCTCTGGAGCAAGCGGATATACCCGGAAGAGGTCATCAAGGTAATTTCTTTGATTTGCGTATTCGATGCTCAATGAAGTCCAGTAATTCACGAACGAATCCTTTCGCGGGAATTATATCATATACGCCGACGGGTTTTCCAGAAACTCACCGATGGGTACGCCCGTCTGTTCGCCGGTGGCGAGGTTTTTTACGCCGATACCGTCGGCACGGAGGATGATTGCGTATCGGGCGTTTCGGCGGTTGGCTTCTTTGAGTTGTTTTCCGACGTTTTGGCGTTTCGCGGAGAAATCGGCGGCGGTACCCCCCCGCCGAAGCCGCCCTACCGCTTCCAGAACTTTGTCCAGAAGATTCCCATCGCCGTCGATAACGAAACAGTCCAGCCCGGCTGACAGGTCCGGTAGTTTTCCCTTCTCTGCCAGTAGTATTTCGAGGACAGCGTCGCCCATCCCGAATCCGGTCGCGCCGACTTCCGGGCCGCCGAATAATTTGAGCAGGTTATCGTATCGCCCCCCTCCTGCCACTGCCCGTAAGTCCCCGGCTGCGTCGAACACCTCATACACAATGCCAGTGTAATACGCCAGTCCGCGAACGATTCGCAAATCCAGTTTGCAATAATCCCCCACGCCCATATTATCGAGATAGCCCATCAGCGATTCGAGTTTGGCGATCTCGGCGGCAGAATCGGCATCGGCCCCACCGAGCGAAGCCGTTACTGCCGAGAGGTTTTTTGCGTCCTGGAACTCGCAGAGTTTATCGAGCGAATTTGCGGGAATCCCGGCTGCAACGGCCATTTCGGCGAAGGCGTCCGGTGATACCTTTGGTCGTTTATCCAACGCAGCCAGTGCGGTTTCCATTGCCGAGTCGTTCACACCCGCTAGCCGGAGGGCTGCGACGGTCAGAGGTCGGCTGCCGATTCGTACCACCACGTCCTCGGCTGACAGGCCCATCTCACGCAGGCAGTCAATGGCTGTGAATATGCACTCGGCATCGGCAAGGACGCTGTCGCTTCCGATAATGTCGATATTCCACTGGAAGAATTCCCTAAGCCGGCCTTTTTGCGGGTTTTCCGCCCGGAACAGTCTCGGCAGGGAGAACCATTTTATAGGCCTGGGGAGGGCGTTGATTTGCGCGTTGACCATTCGCGCCAGCGTGGGCGTGATTTCCGGGCGCATAGCCAGCGCCCGCCCGCCTCGATCAGTGAAACTGAACAGCTGCGAAGCGATCTCATCTCCGCTCTTGACACTGAAAAGGTCCAGGTACTCCAGCACAGGCCCGTCAAACTCGACGAAGCCATTGCGCAGCGAGACCTTCCGCCAAGTCTCGGCCAGGTAGTTTCGCAGGGCCATTCGGTCGGGATAAAAATCCCTCGTTCCTTTTACGGCTTTGAATTTCATAGTTAGTCCACTGATTACCAGAAGCAAAAAAAGAATAGTCCACAGATTACACGGATTACACGGATTATTGTAAAAAAATAAAAGCAATCCACAGATTACACGGATTATTGAAAGAGAAACAGAGTAAAATGTCGGTGGAAGATTGACCTGCTTGCGGGCCTGGCGGTAACGGTGGTATCATTCTTAATGGTTTTAATGAAGGGGTTTTAATTATGGCAATACCTGATGAAGAGCGTGAGGCGTTATTGTTGTTGGCGAGGCAGGCGGTGGAGGCAGTGGTTTCGGGTTCGCCCCGCCCCGCCCTGCCGGAGGTAAAGGGCGTGCTCTCCGAGCGTCGCGGATGTTTTGTAACGCTTACCAACCAAGGCCGGCTTCGCGGGTGCATCGGTACGTTCCATCCGAGCAAACCGCTGGCAGAGCAGATTGTCGAAATGGCCGCCGCTGCCGCTCGCGATCCGAGATTCACCTCCGATCCGATCACACCGGGCGAAGTCGCCGGCCTTACCGTCCAGGTATCCGTATTGAGCGAACTGACGCCCATCGAGAACCCGCTCGATATCGAGTTGGGCGTCCACGGTATCTACATTGTTCGCGGGGCGGCGAGCGGATGCTTCCTGCCGGAGGTCGCAACGGAAACCGGATGGTCCAAAGAGCAATTCCTCTCCCAATGCTGCTCCGGAAAGGCCGGCATGAGCCCCGACGCCTGGCGGGATGAGCAGACCACGGTCTATACCTTCAGCAGCGAAAAGTTCTCGGACTGAGAAGCGGCAAGCCGCTCGGTAAGCCCCCTGGGGGGCTTACCGCAGGCGGGCAGGTTCTCTGTTCATTATTCCACGTAGTGGTACGTAGTATCGCTACGCGGTGCTACGCACGACATTCTTTTTTTAGCCTTTCCTCCCAGGCCTTTCGAGGTTATAGTATTTCCCGTTATGACCATGTCCGGACCTCAAATCGAACGAGCGTACGAAACCCCGTTCATCCGCCAGTTCAATATCTTCATGCCCAACCGCGTCGGAAGGTTGAGCGAGTTGCTTGCCGTTCTTGACGAGGCGGAGGTCGAAGTTGCAGGCCTGTCTGTGGTGGATTCCGCCGACTGGGCTGTGGTGCGTATGATTTTCACCGACGTCGGCAAGGCGCGTGCGAAACTCGCCGATGCCGGCGTGGCCTTCACTGAGTCCGACGTGCTGGCCGTCGCACTGCACGATATCGATACGTTTAGCCTGCTCTGCAAGGCGCTCGTCGCTGCCGAACTGAACATACAGTTCGCCTACCCGCTATTCCTCCGGCACAACAATTATCCGGTACTGGTATTTCACACCGACGACCATGTCCTGTCCGCCCAGTTACTGACAAAACGAGGCTTCACGCTTCTGGACCACGAAGATATGTGAACCGCAGGGATCCGTCCGGAGCCTGCTTATCTTTCGTGTTAGCAAACTCCCCTACCTCTCCTGCCGATATACCCACATATAAGCCCGATCCTGTCGGAGGAATCGGGCTGCCAAGCCCTCGGAGGTTGACAAAATGAGAAGCGATTTATACCCATGGATTTGCGGAACACTGGCGTTTTTCGCGGCGATTTGTGTATTCCCCGCCCTTTCCTCAGCCATTGTGGTTTGCGACGACCCTGCCGACCATCAGTACGATTCGATGCCCGAACTGGAGGGCGTCGGGTACCTTTCCTCGTCTGGGGGGACGACCGGCGTACTGATCAGCCCCGTTCACGTTCTGACGGCCAGCCACGCCGTCGGAAATATTACCGGGCATACTTTTACGTTGCACACCGCTTCCGGCGACAAATCGTTCGGGCTGGTCGAGAAATATGTTCACCCCTATAGGGACCTCGCCGTCGTCCGTCTGGACAGGAGCACCGGATTGCCAGGCTACCGGATTAATTCCCAGACGAACGAAGTCGGCAGCGAAATCGTCATCGTCGGATTCGGCGAGAGCGGAACCGGTATGCCTGAACCGAGCGAACACCCAAGAGGCGTCGGACGCTACGGAGGCAATCGGATTGATAGTACCATCTCCGGATACCTGGTGTTCGATTTCGACAAACCGGTAGGCGGAGGGGGAAATCCGCCTGTAGGAACCACCGAGTCCATGATCGCAAAGGGCGACTCCGGCGGACCTTCTTTTGTATGGGAAGCAGACGGGCTGAAGATCGTCGGAATCCACGTCGGTGTTATGGACTCCGACGGCGACTCTATCTGCCCCGAATACGGCGACAAGGGATACGACGTACGGGTCAGCGCGTATTCAGGATGGATAATGCAGCAAATTCCCGAACCGGGGACGCTCGTTATTATCGCTTTCGGTAGCCTCCTGATGATGCTTCGATCCGGACGAAAGAATCCCGGCGCAGAAAAAGGGCGAGCCACCCTTTCGGGGTAACTCGCCCGTAGCGTACTACTCAATCTCTCGACAATCCGAATTTACCTGCGTCGGCGGATCAACGCCAGGGGAAGACCAAGCGCTATCAGCGTCAACGTTACCGGCTCGGTCCGGCGGACCTGAACATGGCTTCCCCTCTGGCGGGTTACGATAAAACCGGATCGTTTCAAGGCCCGCAGTAGTTCCGCCCCCGTAACTACCGGGAGTTTAGGCATTCGCGTGAACCTCTATTTCCCGCCGGATGACCCGTCGGACAGCAGCCTGTTGACCTAATTCTTCAAGATGAAGTTCAGCGGCCTCGCGGAGATTTTCAATACATTCCTGTTCGGTTTCCCCCTGTGTGTAAATATCAAGTTCGGGACAAAAGACGGTGTACCCGCCTTCTTCCTCAGGGATTAACTCGGCGGCAACTTTTATTGTCTTCATTTTCACTACTGCATTATCTTTCAAGATGATTCTATCACGTTTCGATATTTCCTGACTAATAATTCTCGGATTCCAGCGTAAAAGGTGGGACTCGTTTCTCTCGTCCCAGCCTACCTAATTGTTGCCGTTGTCGGCTGGGTTGTCGGATGCGCCTCAAGCCACTTATGCGTCCTGGCGACTTCCGCCTTGAGTTGCTCGGCCTTCATCCAACGAACATAACCGCCTTTGAATAGTACATTCCCGCCCTCATTTTTGTGATATTTCACCGGCTGCCAGACCCAGACAAGATCGTCGGGCGCATCGTCCGGCAGGCGGATATAGATAAAATCACAAGGACCATCGTAAGGCACAGGCCGGGGATCAGGTATTTTGTCTTTACTGGTACCATATATGGACAGCAACAGGTCTGCGGGTTGTTCAAAATCCACCAAACGACGAAGATCGTCCGGATATGCACCGTGCTCCTCGTGATAATGCACAAGTTCATGGCCGATGGTGTGGAGGCAAGCGCCGTCTATTGCTCTCTTTGCCAAGGTAAAACTGCGTCCCACCCCCGTGATAAAAAATACAAAACTGGCAATCCCACACACAAGCACGATTAGCCACACGTGGGCCTTGACGCTTTTGGTCCAGTCCCTCATGAGCCGCGCGGCGGCTACGATGCATCCGATGGTAATCGCCACAAAAGACAAGGTGATTGCGATCTCGACAGGATCCCCGCCTCCAAGAACGTCCAGACCCCCAATAACAATGAGCGGCCCCAGGAGTGCAGCGATTGCGATAATGGCACATGTCACAACTCGACGAGCAAGCCTGGGCGGCTGCTCGCCTTTCCTTCGCCACTTCCATCCCATCAGCCAAGGCACGAACACCGCAGAAGCGATAAAAGCACCCACGGGAGGCAACAATAGCCGGAGTACAAATGTCGTGTCTCCAAAAAAGGATGTGCCCATTGCTATCTCCTTGGCCGGAATATTTCGGATAGGTCAGACATTTCCCGCCAGGCCGATCTGGTCGGCTACTTCGCGCATTGCCATTATTACGTCAGTTATCAGGTCGCTCCGCTCCACGCCCAGCATCCCGGCCCCCTTGTCGATAACCGACCGGTCAACGCCGGCGGCGAAAGATTTGTTCTTCCACTTCTTCTTGACCGACTTGGCTGTCAGGTCCATCACGCTCTTTGACGGGCGGACCAGGGCTGTGGCTGCGACCAGGCCGGTGAGTTCATCGACGGCGTACAGGACCTTCTCCATATCGCTGGCCGGCTCGACGTCCGAGCAAATCCCCCACCCGTGCGAAACGACCGCGCGGATTAAATCCTCGCTCCACCCGTTTTCCGACAAAATCTCGCGGGCCTTCCGGCAATGCTGGTCGGGAAACTGCTCGTAATCAACGTCGTGAATCAGCCCGACGACGCCCCAGACCTCTTCATCCTGCCCCCGCTTGCGGGCGAAATATCGCATAACGGCCTCGACGGCCAAGGCGTGTTTTATCGCACGCTCGCTGGTGTTGTACTGCTTCAGAAGCGCAAAGGCCTCTTCACGTGTGGGTATGTCCGATTGCATTGGTTTATCTCCTGTTCCGTACCACGAATCCCGAAGGGACGAATTACACGAATTATTCTACAAATTACACGAATTTTTTGAAACTGATAAAACTACCCCGTCAATACCCGCAACTTGCGGATGTGGGCAAAGGCGAATATAGTTCCTTGCACAATGGCGAAGACTTATGACATTGCCGTTCTTGGCGCGACGTCGGCGGGATACGTCGCTGCGGCTACGCTGGCGAAAATGGGACGTGATGTGATTCTTCTGGAATCGCACCAAGTCCAGGCAGGCCAATTCCCAACCGAGTCGCCTCTGGCTGACTGGATACCGTCCGATACGTTCAAAACCTGCCCATTTCTGCGAAAGATTAAAACATCCGCAACGGATTCAGCCTTCCGGTCAATGCACTTTTACTCGGCAGACCTCACGCGCCAAGCCGTCCACAGCAGCAAATCCGTAGCGGGCTATACGCTGAAGCCGGAAAAATTCCTCAAGACCCTGTCCGATTCATCTCGGCAGGCGGGCGTGCGAATAGTCAGGTTCAGGCAACCTGTCGGGATTGACCTTCAGGAATCATCTGTTGTATTGAGCGAAAAAACGCCGTCCGGGAAGGAATTTCGAGCAGCCGTGCTGTTGATTGCCCGTGGCTCACCGGCTGAAGCAATCGCGGAGATTGGAATATCGGCACAGACTGCCCCGGAAGGACAGATGACCATCTGTGGGCTTGACGTTCCGCTACCGTCGCCAGCCCGGAAAACGCCCAATGCCCTGCACGTTGCTGCAATTTCCGGGGCAGAGAGGTTTGGGATGTTTTTCCAGGCCGGTAGTGCCTTGCACGTTCGCATCGTCTATCTTTCCGGAGCCGCATCAAACGGTGGCGAAGAACTCGTCCAATTCATCCGGGACCTTCAACAGGCGGAACTTGTAGATGCGAATCTGGACCTTTCCAGGTCGAGGGCTTCGGCCTGGCGTCCGCCCGGCGGCGAAGCGCTCGATATGGAAACGCACACCGCCAAGCGGACGTTGCTAATCGGAACTGCCGGCGGTTTCGCCTCGGCAATGACCGGCGCGACGCTGGATGCCTCCATCCGCAGCGCGATAGTGTCAGCCGACGTCGCCGACCGCGCATTATGCAGCGACCGGTTCCAGGAAACACTGGCCGAATTCAAGGATAAATGGCGTAACACGCTCGCCGGAAACATCCGCCCGCCCGGTACGTCGCTCCAAATGATGATGCCGATGGCCCTGGCAAACAAGGCAATGACCGCCCGCTTCGCAAAAGCGTTCCTTTATGGAGAAAACATATAGATCGACTTTGCCGTAGTAGAGGTAGAAGGGAATATATAAGCGCAGCCCAGGAAATCGGACACGACTGACGCCTCCGCCTCGGCGCACTCAAGAATGCCTTGACGCACGTCGATATTATGAATATAAATCACCGTTTACGGAACAAATGCAGGTGGAACAATGACTAAACGCACTGTCAACAACATGCTCGTAGGGGCTGGAAGCCTTTTGGACGTATATGGTATTGGTTCCGGACAAGGTGAACTACTGGATACCAAGCCACATCTTCCTCATCACTCGGACACAGAGGCCCTCCAGAAAGACTGGCGTCAGGTTGGCGTTGATATTTCTGATGCAATAAGACACGTCAGTCCGAAACTTACTCCGTAATGACAAGACGCAAGAACAAGTTGAAGAAGCATCATTCCACTTCGGGCAATTCATGTCGATACCGCAAATGGTGCGAAAGAATAGGGCAATGCTATGATCCGTATTACTCGCGCCATTTCGATTGACGAGGGGGAAATTCGGGAGGAGTTTATTCGCGCGTCGGGTCCCGGCGGGCAGAATGTCAATAAAGTCGCAACGGCAGTGCAACTCCGCTTTGACGTAACCGGCTCAGCCTCCCTGCCTGACGATGTACGTGAGCGTCTGATTCGCCTTGCAGGTCGGCGGGTAACGAGCGATGGCGTATTGATTATCGAGGCCCGGCGATTTCGCACGCAGCAACGGAACCGCGACGATGCACGCGACCGCTTGGTCGATTTAATCCGAAAAGCAGCGAAAAAGCCCAAACCCCGACGAAAGACGAAACCGACGCTCGCATCAAAAAAACGCCGCATGGAAACGAAACACCGCCGAAGCCAAACCAAGCGTATGCGCGGGACCGTTCCACCATCCGAGGATTAAAAAAAGCCCAGCCATTCGAATGGCTGGGCTTCAATGGGTCGTTTTATGTACTGCTTTTCACTCCATCAGCGTTCGGATGTATATCGCTACCCTACCGCCTTCGCTTACGCAGGATGCCGACCGCGCCGAACGCCAGAAAGACCATTGTTCCCGGCTCCGGAGTGGCGATGGTGAAACTGTCGATGAAAACGCCCCCGGCTCTGTAGTGATTGACCTCCACGCAAGGGCCGTCAACCTCCACAATTAAGTAATCGTACGGAGAGTGTCCCGCTGTGCCCACAACGAACTCCCACGTCCCGTCCGGTTCGGATGGTGGACGGGCCTCGTATCTATGCAAATGCCCGCAGAAAAAGGCGTTAACACCGTGATCTACAAGCATCTGAAACTCTCCGGCCAGACCCGGATGGTGACTATACACAAACACGTGCTCAAAGCCGGTGCTTGCATCGAGGATATTATTCAGCCATGCCTTGTCGCGGACGCCGACGCTTCGGTCTTCCCAGTCGGTGCAGACGCTGATGAATCGGCTGTTGCCGTGATCAAAGTAGTACGTAATGCCCTTTTCTCCCGTCGGGCCGTTCTGAGGCATGTCGGGAAACGCTTCTCGCCATAGATCCAGAAGCCCCATAAGGCCCGCGTCGCGATTGCCTGGCGTTACGTACATCTTACCCGTGAAGTGACTGGTAACATCCTTCCAGTGTGCCCATTGCCTCTCGAGCCTGACGCCATAGCCCAGGTCGCCGGGGAAAAGACAAAAGGCCGGGTCATGTACATTCATCTCGGTGATGAGTTGACTGAGCATGGGATGAACCCCCAACTGCTCTGGGTCGGTCCAGTCGCCTTCACTGTCGGCCATTACGCCGAATCGGAACGCAAAGGCTGTATCCGCCCCCGTCGAGAAAACCACAACCGCCAATAAAACAAGCCCGACAATCCTGCCAAGTGAAATTCGCCTCTTTGCGAGCATGTTGATACCTCCGTTAAAAAGTCCTTTCTGCGATGGAACGAGCAGCCAACGAGCATTAAACAATTACCACCGTATCCGATAATTGGAGCCTTCTCAAGTTTATCCCGTGTAAAAGGAGCAACAAGGGCCCACGCCGTGAAAGAATACCGTCCCATTTCCCTTTTTGAGTTTGACGCACAACTGTCTGGAAAGTTCCCGCCGAGTATAGATTTTTTTCGGTGTGGTCAGGGTATTACCCTTTTTGCATCATCGTCCGGATATGTGTCGTTGTCGCCGATGCCAGACCGGCCAAGTCGTATCCGCCTTCCAACATCGAGATGATTCGCCCCCCTGCCGACGCTGCGGCGATGTCCATGACGATTTTCGTCAAGGCTACGATTCCTTCGTTGGTAACGCCCAAGCCGCCGATAGGATCGCTCGCTATACAATCGAAACCGGCGGAAACAATCACCAGTTCCGGCGAGAATTGCTCCATGGCTGGGACAAGATGTTCGGTAAAGGCTGCGATGATCTCCTCATCACCAACTCCCATCGGAAGCGGGCAGTTTATGTTGGTTCGGTCGCCCCTGCCTTCGCCGGTCTGACCGGCATACCCCAGGTGGGTCATCGGCATCGGGTACAGGCCGAACTGATGGGTCGAAAAATAGAAAACGGACGGGTCGTCGTAGAAAATTTCCTGCGTCCCGTTCCCGTGATGGACGTCCCAATCGACGATGAGGACGCGCTCCGGATTATGGTTTTTCTGTGCGTATCTGGCGGCGATTGCGGCATTGTTGAAGACGCAGAATCCCATTCCCGCGCCGGCAGTGGCGTGATGCCCCGGCGGGCGGACGGCGCAGAAGGCTGAATTGACCTTGCCGCTGCAAACGGCATCGACTGCCCGCATCGCCCCACCGGCAGCCAGCAGCGCGATGTCGTAAGATTTCGGGCAGACGTTCGTATCGCCGGTCGAAAGCATCGTCATACCGGCTTCGATGTCCCGCTGGGCCTGCTCGATGTAATCGGCCTTGTGGATAAGACGCAAATCATCCTCGCTCGCCGAGTCAGGTTCAATATGAACAAGTTCATCCCATAGCCCGTCGTCATGCAGTTTTTCCCATATCGCCGCCAGCCGCTGCGGTGATTCGGGATGACCGAGACCGGTGATGTGTTCGAGATACGCCGGATCAGAAATAAACGCGACTTTGTTATTCATCGTTGTAAATTCCCCTATGCCCTCACTTACACTGTGGAATACCCAATTGTCTGCAAATCAAACGTGCAAGGTGGTCATTGATTTCCGTGTGGCGTGGGACGGTAGATTGTTTGCTCTTATCTGCCAGATTAATCCAACGGGAATGCTTCGCCCCCTCTCGAAGCAGAACACATCCGTTACGCGTCAAATGACGGAGTAACTGTTTTCGTTTCACAGTTCTATAGTCTCGCAGACGAGTTCGGTTGACGAGGCGGGAAGGTCATCCATGTCCACAGGTTCGAGCATCAGGGCGATAGCGTCCTTGAGGTTTTCCCTGGCTTCATCCAGCGTTTTTCCCTGCGTCAGAGCGCCTGGAACGTCATCCGTCCACGCCACCCACCACTCGCCGCGATGTAGAAAGTTGACTTGATATTTCCTCATAATTCCATTCTTCCCTTCACATATATTATGGCGCGCCAATAGATATTCGTCAATCTACGACCTATCTTCTAACTGAACAGCGCTTCTACGAATGATTCCGGGTCGAACGGTTCGACGTCTTCGTATTTTTCGCCGATACCGACGAATTTCACGGGAAGGGACAGTTCGTCCCGAATTGCTACGACGATTCCGCCCCTTGCTGTGCCGTCCAGTTTGGCAAGGAAGATGCCCGTAACGTCAATCGTATCGGTAAAGACTTTTGCCTGGCTGATGGCGTTCTGGCCTGTGGTCGCGTCGAGAACGAGCAGGACTTCGTGCGGCGCATCGGGTATTTTACGGGCGACCACGTTGCGAATTTTGCCCAGTTCGCGCATGAGGTTATCCTGCGTGTGAAGCCGACCCGCCGTATCGACCAGCAGAACGTCGGCACTGCGTGCGATCGCGGCGTCGCAGGCATCGAAGGCAACGGCTGCGGGGTCCGATCCGCGGGAACCCTTGATAATATCGACGCCAATACGATCAGCCCAGATGGTAAGTTGCTCCACCGCCGCCGCTCGAAACGTATCGGCAGCAGCCAGGCAAACCTTTTTACCGTCGGACTTGAACAGGTGCGCCAGTTTGGCTACCGAGGTCGTCTTTCCGGTGCCGTTGACCCCCGCCACCAGTATCACCGTAGGAGGACTCGGAGCGAAATGAATGCTCCTGTCGGCCTCAGGCCAATACTGCTTCATCTCGACTTTGAGAAAGTCTATTACTTCGTCGCCGCTCTGGAGTTTCTTCTCTTTATAAGCGTCCTGAAGGTCCTCGCGTATCCTCATTGCCGTCGCTACGCCGATGTCGGCGAGGATTAACTGCTCCTCGAGTTCGTCGAGAAGTTCATCGTCTATCTTCCGCCCCGCCAGTAGCGACCGCAGTGAACCGATAAGTTTCTTCCGCGTCCGCGCCAACCCGCCGGCAAGATGCTCTATTGCTTTCCTAAATATTGCCATTATGTCTCCGAAAAAGAAGTATTAGCAGGGATGCAAGGGATACAGGGGATAAAACATATTTTCAAAATTTAAAACATAAAACAGGTGTTTTCCTTTTTTTTAATTCATTCCTCATCCCGTGCATCCCCTGCATCCCTGCTAATTCTTTTTTTTGCTGCGTCGAGTACGCCGTTGACGAACTTTGACGATTCAGCCGAGGCGAATTCCTTCGCCAGGCGTACCGCTTCGTTGATGACGACTTTTTTCGGCGTGTGGTCCGTCAGTAGTTCCCAAACGGCCAGTCGCAGGATGTTTCGCTCCACCAGCCCCATGCGGGCGACTTTCCAGTGCCGGCTTTGCCCGCTCAGGAGTTCGTCGATTTCGTCCCTCCTGCCAAGAACGCCGTGAATCATGCACTCCGCTTCGTCGGTGGTTTCGAGGCCTTCCTTCCCGTCGCGGAGAAATCCCAGCGTCGCGTCCATCCCGTCTTCGCCCTGAACGTCCAGGCAACAAAGACCCTGCATCGCCATCAGCCTTGCTTTGTGGTGCTCAATCACTTATTAGCCTTGGCTGGAAGGAATCTGTCCCATCAGGTTAGTCATTTCGATAGCGGCCAAGGCTGCGTCTGCGCCTTTGTTTCCGCTTTTGGTACCGGCCCGCTCTACCGCCTGCTCGATGGTGTCGCAGGTCAGGATTCCGAAGATGCACGGTACGCCGGTAGCAAGGGACGTAGCCGCTATTCCCTTGGTAACTTCCGACGCGATGTATCGGTGATGCTCCGTCCCGCCGCGAATCACTGCCCCCAGGCACACCACGCCGGCATACTTACCGGATTCTGCCAGACGCCGGCATAACAGCGGAATCTCGAAACATCCCGGCGACCACACTACGTCAATGTCGCTGTCGCTTGCACCGTGACGGGTCAGCGCGTCAATCGCGCCCGACATCAGTTTCGATGTAATGAAATCGTTGAATCGGCTGACGATAACGGCGAACTTCGCACCGGCCGGGGCGATCAACTTACCTTGATATTCGTTCACGCTCATTGTCTGTGCTCCTTATCTGTGGCGTAATACTATAGGCTGTTCCCACCGATTTCGCAACTTCTCTTCAGGCGAAAAAGGGGACGGGAGTCTTTTTCCTTCGGGCTGGAAGATACACGGGGGATATGCTACCATTCACGTTGCGAAAACACTGTTTCTGCGGGAAATATCCAATGGCAAAGAAAACGATAAAATCATCCAAGTCCTGGCATGGCCGACTGAGCGGCGAAGCCGACCAGACCACCAGCGAACTACTGGCGTCCATCGACGTGGATTGGGCACTGTTCAAGTACGACATCGCCGGATCGCTCGCACATGCGACGATGCTCCGCGAAATCGGTGTCCTTACAGGAAGGGAACTGACCCGCATCAAAAAGGGCCTCTCGACAGTCGCCGAGGACATCGAAACAGGAAAGGTCAAACTCGACCCAGCCCTCGAAGACATCCACATGATAATCGAATCGGCCCTGATAAAACGCATCGGCGAGCCGGGACGAAAACTCCACACCGGGCGAAGCCGGAACGACCAGGTCGCTCTGGACCTGCGACTCTGGGCACGCGACGCCATCGACGATCTGACCGATCTCATCCGGCAGCTGCAAACGTCCTTCGTCGCCCTGGCCGGCGGGAAATACGGGCAGATTGTGATGCCCGCCTATACGCACCTTCAGCGCGCCCAGCCAATCCTGGCAGGACACGCGATGCTGGCGTACGTCGAGATGCTCGAACGCGACGCAGAACGCCTGGCCGATTGCCGAAAACGCGTCAATATCTGCCCGCTCGGAAGCGGGGCAGTGGCCGGTACGTCCATTCCGCTCGACAGAAAACGAGTCGCGGAACTGCTGGGATTCCCCGCCATAACCCGAAACAGCATCGACGCGGTGTCCGACCGCGACTTCCTGGCCGAACTGTGCTTCTGTTTGGCATCGCTCGGCGTACACATGAGCCGATGGGCTGAAGACTGGATAATCTATTCCACAACCGAGTTCGGCTTCATCGAACTGGACGATTCGGTCTGCACGTCGTCCTCGATGATGCCGCAGAAGAAAAACGCCGATACGCTGGAACTTATCCGGGGCAAATCAGCCGGGGCCATCGGGAACCTGTGCGGGCTGCTGACGCTGATGAAATCTCTGCCGTCGGGCTATAGCCGGGATTTGCAGGACGACAAACGCTTCGCCTTTGCGACGGTTTCGACGATGAAATCAGCCTTGGCCGTTGCGTCGAAGGTCGTCTCGACGGTGCGGTTCTGCCCGGGTCGAATCGCCGCCGACCTTGACGCCGGTTTCCTCGACGCGACCAGCCTGGCCGAGTACCTGGTCAACAAAGGCGTGCCGTTCCGCACCGCCCACGGGATCGTCGGCGAACTGGTCGCCAATGCCGCACGGACGGGCAACACGCTCGCGAGCCTGCCGGAGGTCGTCATCCAGGCCGTCGACAAAGCCATAGGCCCGGACGTAGCCGACCACCTCGGCGCAGCCAACGTCGTCAAACACTACAAACCCGAAGGCGCAGCCGGAGCGAAACAACTCCGCAAACAACTGAATTTCTGGAAACGGAAACTCGGATAGTCTCTCATGACGCCGAACGACAAGCCGCAGGGCTTGCCGTTCGGCGCTGTTAAGAAACAAGTAAGATCAAGCATATGGAAATTCTTGAAGACAAAGCAGAGTTCATATCTGTAACAACCGATCGTCTGGATTCCGTTTCTGTGTTCTTGGATCTCGGAAGAGATTACTTTTCAGAATATGAAGACTTGCCCCCTGATTTTAATCCGGGAAAATACCTTCAGAGCATCTTGAAAAGGCAAAGCGAACCTGACCGCTGGCTGTTTCTTCTAAGGCACAAAGACAAACACATAGGTCTTGTCCATGCGAAAATAGACCGGGATGAGCGTCCCGGCTGGGGGTATATCCTGGAGTTCTACATTGTCCCGGACAAACGCAGATACGGATGGGGACGCACGATGTTCGACTTCGTCGCAGAGATTCTGCAATCTCGCGGCACAAATCGGATATGGCTGGCGTCTGATCCAAATGCTGAAGCATTTTGGTATTCACTCGGATTCAGAGAAACGGGCGAAATGGAAAACGACCAGAAAATCATGGTCCTCTCGATATGAGAACATGAAAACAGGACGGTTGGATGCGCGAGTTTGAGTTCATTGAGTGGATACGCCGGCAGGGCCGGTTTGACCCGGACGTGGTGGCTGTCGGGCCGGGGGATGATTGCGCGGTGCTGAACGTCGGCGGTGAAAAACTGCTGATGACCACCGATCAGGTCCTCGACGGCGTGCATTTCTCGCTGGCAGAACACGGAGCCGAGGCTGCCGGTCGAAAATCGGCTGCCCGGTCGCTTTCCGACATCGCCGCGATGGCAGGGCTGCCCGTTGCGATGGTTGCAACTGTGGCAGCGCCGAAGGGGTTTTCGCAGGCGGACGCCGAAGCGATATATCTGGGCCTGCGGACGTGCGGCGACGAATTTGGATGTCCGCTGGTCGGCGGGGACCTGGCGGCATGGGGCGAATCGCCGGGGCCGCTGCAAATAAGCGTTACAATCCTTGGTAAGGCTGGCGGAATCGAACCGGTCCTCCGCAGCGGCGCACAGGTCGGCAACACCATCTGCGTTACAGGAAAACTCGGTGGCGCGTGGGCCACTCGTCGCCATCTGGAATTTACTCCCAGAATCGCCGACGCCCGCATACTGGCGGGACAATTCGCCGTCAGTGCGATGATCGACATATCCGACGGACTGGTTGGGGATCTGCACCATATACTGAACGCAAGCAACGTCGGGGCCGAACTGGAAGACTTGGCTATTCCCATCCACGACGATGCCGCCGAGCGAAAAGACCCGCTGGAAGCCGCCCTGTTTGATGGGGAAGATTACGAGTTGCTGTTCACGCTTCCGGAAACCGAAGCCGACAGGCTCATGGATTCCAACCCGCTGGGTGTCGGTATCGGTCGAATCGGTACTATTGTCGCGGGGAGCGGAATGACGTTACTCCGCGAAGGCCGACGTGAAAAACTCGAACCACGCGGATGGGAGCATGAAACGTAAATGAGTGAAGAGTTTCAGACAGAAAGTGTTGCCGAGACTGTCGCGTTGGGCGAGCGATTGGCTGGGCGTTTCGCCGTTGGTGATTGCATTGCCTTAGTCGGCGAATTGGGTTCCGGAAAGACGGCCTTTGTTCGGGGATTGGCCGTCGGGCTTGGTGTCGCCGATGAGCGAATTGTCTCTTCTCCGACGTACGTCCTGGTACAGGAATATGCCGGACGCATTCGGCTTTATCATGTGGACCTTTACAGGCTGACTGCCGCTGAAGACGAACTGGACAATCTGGGGCTTGACGAGATGCTCTCTGACGGCGTCGTAGTCATTGAATGGGCGGATCGCGCCGAAAACGCCCTTCCACGACCCTACTGGCGCATCACGATAAAGCCGACCAGCCAGGCATCACGGCAATTCACGCTGGAGCGAATTGGCCAGAATGCTTGACGCACGGCGAGTCGGTCTATACACTAAAACCAGACAAAGGTGGGCGTTGGCATTGTCGGTAACGGATTAATTCCCTGTGATAGCAGGAGTCATTAGTGGCCGGTAGTTTCAGGAAAGATTTCAGGCGGTTTTTCGTGCGAGGTCTCGCGGCGGTGCTGCCCGCGATCCTGACCGTAGCCATTCTCGTTTGGGTCTTCACATTAATCCAGAAGTACATCGGCAGGCATATCAACACCGCCGCTCGGTGGGTTGTTGTGCAGTTTTGCTGCATTCTGGAACATGTCTCGCTTACGTGGAGAGGGTCTGTCTATTGGACCCCGGTAAAAAACGTCTGGGAGCAATATCACCTTGAATGGATCGGGTTCTTTCTGGCATTTGTAGCCATTTACGTCATTGGGCGATTCGTGGCGAGTTTCATCGGGCGTGGTTTGTGGGCCACCGTCGAACATGCGATTGGAAGAGTACCGGTTATCAAACGGATTTATCCGAGCGCCAAGCAGGTAACGGATTTCCTGCTCACCGAGCGAAAGGCCGAATATTCCCATGTAGTGGCGGTTGAGTATCCTCGCAAAGGGCTTTGGTCGCTGGGTCTGATGACCGGCGACGGGATGCGAACGGTAAATGAAAAGGTCGGTTCGGATATGCTGACTGTATTTATCCCTTCTTCCCCGACACCCGTTACTGGCTATACAATAATGGTGCGGCGCGACGAGACAATCCATCTACCGTTGAGTATCGATGAAGCATTGAGTTTTACCGTCAGCGCCGGTGTGCTTGTCCCGCCAAGCCAGCAACCGCCGGGAAGCGCCGCCAGGATGATCGCTGTGGAAACACCGCCCGAAACGAAAAATCAGGAAAACGAGTAATATCAGGTCCATTGGACCCTAATACTGGAGAAATCTATCGTGAATGTATCCGTTGTGGCCAGACACGTGGAACTGACAGACGCAATGAAAGAGTATGCCCGGGAAAAGGTTAACGGGCTGCCCCATTTTTATAACGGCCTGCAATCCGTCGATATAACATTCGCCGTCGATGCCGGAGAACATTACGTCGAGATCGTCGCGTCGGGGAAACGTAAAAGCACCTTCGTCGCCCACCATCGGGGACGGGATATGTACGCATGCGTGGACCAGTGCATCCATAAAATGGAAGAGCAGCTGCGACGCCATAAGGACAAAATCCGCGACCGGCATGGCCCGACACATGAACAAATCAATGAATCAGTGGCAGAAAACGAGTAATTGGATTCGTAATTGGTAATTCGTGATTCGTAATTCGTAACAGAGTGTCCGTTTTTTTTACTAATTACTAATTACCAATTACGAATTACGAATCACCAACAGGAGCATAAGTTGAAATTATCGGAAATAATCGTTTCGGACGCCGTCATTGCCGACCTGAACGACATGACACGCGACGAAGCCATCGAGCGGTTGCTGTCGGCATTGGCCGATTCAGGCGCGATTTCGGTACGAAGCGTCAAAGAAGCAACCACCGCGGTGCTTACCAGGGAAAAGCAGGCTACTACCGGTATCGGAAAGGGCGTCGCTCTTCCCCACGCCAAGATCAAAACCGTCAAGCGAGCCATCGGCGCGATAGGACGCTCGGCTACGGGTATCGAGTTCGGCGCACTGGACTCCAAACCCGTCTATATCGTCATTTTGCTGTTGTCCAACCCCGACAATCCCGATGAGCACCTTCAGGCAATGGAAACAATCTTCAAGCACGTGCAACGGGACATTTTCCGAAAATTCCTCCGCCAGAGCGAAACGCCCCAAGCCATTGCCGACCTTATTACCGAAGCGGATGAACTAACGTAAGTTGATTACAATAAAAAACAGAAAGAGAGCGGGATTTCAGGGATTTCAAGATTACGGGATAAAAAAAGAAAATCCCTAAAATCCTATAATCCCTGTAATCCCGCTATCCTTCTTTCGCAAAGCGGTAAAGACGATTGAGCAAACGCGAGATAGAAATAACATTAATCAATATACATGGTCTGCACGCCCGTCCGGCGACGCAGTTCGTACAATTGGCTAATAAATACGAGTCTAAAATAGAGGTCATCAAGAATGACCTCGTGGTCGATGGAAAGAGTGTTACCTCAATGCTGACTCTCGGAGCCGAGAAAGGAACTCTTCTGCGAATCAGGGCTCAAGGTCAGGACGCCGACGAAGCCATCAGCAAACTAATCGAACTGATTGAAGGTAAATTTGGCGAAGAATAGTCCACGGACCCTGGGTCCCGTGGGGATTACACTGATTACACGGATTATAGCGCGGATATGGAGATTAAAAAGGGTATTGGAGTTTCACCCGGCGTGGTGATTTGCCAGGCGGTTGTCCTGGATGCCGAGGAATATCGCATTCCCGAGCGGCATATAAGCGCCGACCGCGCCGATAAAGAGGCCGAACGCCTCGAACACGCGCTGGCTGGGGCGCGCGAAGAACTGATCGAACTGCGCGACAACACCGCCAAGCGGCTCGGAAAGGAAACGGGAGCGATTTTCGATTTCCACCTGGCGCTGCTGGATGACCAGTCGCTACTGGAAAAAGTCAGGGACAAAATCAAAACCGAAAGCGTAACGGCTGAATTCGCCGTCGCCGCCGTCCTGCGCGAATACGCCAGGGAATTCCTCCAGATGCCGGAATACCTGGCAGAGAGAGTCAAGGACGTCTATGACATCGAGAAGCGTATCCTCCGCCGATTAATCGGTGAAAGCAGAGAGGGCCTCGGAAATCTGACCGAAGACGTGGTCGTTCTCGCCCACGACCTTACGCCATCGCAGACGGCCAGTATGGACCGCAAACATATCATGGGACTGGCGATCGACGCCGGCGGGCGGACCAGTCATACCGCCATCGTCGCCCGCGCCCTGGGCATCCCCGCCGTTGTCGGGCTTAATGATGTAAGCGTTTCCGTCAACGCCGGAGACGTAGTAATCATCGACGGAAACCGCGGCCTGGTCATCATCGAACCTGACGAAGCCACCATAGAAGAACACCGCCGGTTCCTGCAACGTCAGGTCGAATTCACCCGCGAACTGGATCTTCTGCGCGATCTACCCGCCATTACATTGGATGGGCACGAAATAACGCTGCTGGGGAACATCGAATTCCCTTCCGAGGCGGCGAACGTCCTTACCAGAGGCGGGCAGGGCGTCGGGCTGTACCGAACCGAATTTCTCTACCTCGAAAAGGAAACCGAACCGACTGAAGATGACCACTACGAGGCATATTGCAAGGTAATCGAGGCGATGGATGGCCGGCCCGTGTGCATCCGCACACTCGACCTGGGCGCTGATAAGTACACGCAGGCGCATTTGCTTATACAGGAGCGAAATCCGTTCCTCGGACTACGAAGCATTCGTTTCTGCTTCCAGCATCTGCCATTGTTCAAAACGCAGATACGGGCGATCCTGCGGGCGTCGATGAAGGGCGATGTGTCCATTATGTTCCCGCTGATTACCACGGTGATGGAACTCCGCCAAGCCAAGATGATCCTGCGCGACGTGATGGAAGACCTGGAGGAGGAAGGCGTAGATGTCCGCACAGACGTACCGATCGGGATGATGATGGAGGTTCCATCAGCGGCGCTTCAGTGCAACCAGTTCGCACAGGAAGTGGACTTCTTCTCCATCGGGACCAACGACCTGATCCAGTACACACTGGCGGTCGATAGGACCAACGAACGGGTCGCGCCGCTGTTCACTGCCGCCCATCCGGCGGTGCTGCGACTGATAAAGGACATCATCCGATCAGGACAAAGGTACGACGTCGGCGTAACACTCTGCGGCGAAATGGGAAGCGACCCTGAATACATCCTCCTGCTGCTGGGAATGGGTCTGCGAACTCTTTCGGTAGCCCCGCCGATCATACCCGAACTGAAGAAGGCCATTCGTTCAATAACAATCGAACGCGCCCGCCGGGTCGCCCGGCATGTGGCAACATTAAATACAGATAAACAAATAGTCTCCTATCTACGCAACCAGATTCGTGAAGTGATGCCGGAAGCGTACTAAGTGCCGGAATACCGGAATACCGGATTACCGGATGTCCGGCGTGCTCGCTTAAGCGAGGCATGACAGAACATTCGACAAAATGGGCGGTATGGTTTTCCGTCGGGGGTGATTTGCGGTTCCTCTCGCACCGCAACATGATGAGCCTGTGCGAACGTTCAGCCGCTCGGGCCAAACTACCGATAAAGTTCTCTGAAGGATTCAATCCCCGTCCAAAACTATCTTTACCACTGCCCCGCCCGGTGGGCGTAAGCAGCCGATGCGAATTGATGATAATCAAACTAAAAACCGATTCGTCTGAATCAGACCCGGTTTCGCGCATAGGCAAACAGTTCCCCGAAGGAATGGAATTAATAAAAACTGAACCGCTGCCGAACAAGGCCAAGGCGCAAATCAAGTCTGTAACGTACGAATTATTATTGACCGACTCCGAACAAGAGCAAATAGAGGCTCGTCTGGAGTCGCTGAAACAGTCTGGTAAGTGGGAAGTTGGCCGCCGTCGCTGCCGTGGCGACTATAAAGCTTTCGGCGCTGCTAACGATAAAGCAATCAAACTTATAGACATGAAGGGACATGTAGTTAGCATCGGTATA
>JAUVIQ010000125.1 GCA_030592655.1 Planctomycetales bacterium
AAGCGTCGGCTTCTTTCGGGAAAGGGCCAAGGCCGAGCTGGATAACCCATGGATCGCAACGCTGCTATACGAAGCCGGCGGAAAGGATGTGCTCGGCGACCTACGCCGAATGATCGATAGTCGAAGTTTCCGGGTTCGCGCAGAGGCATACAGACTATTGATTCAGGCCGGCGAGGTCGCGTTCATCGACAAGGCGATCAAGGACTTGCGCCAATGCGTCAAACGTTCCGACGCGAAAGCGTCCGGGCGATTGCTGGAAGTATTGGCCCACACGAAGCACCCTCGCGCTCTGCTCGTCGTCGCTCAGTACATTCCGCATAAGGATGTGGAGATCGCGCGTACGGCGATGGAGGCGATTCGCTTCTCGCAGCCGCACTGGGAACCGCTGAGGCCCGAAGTCGTCAGGCCGCTGGTGCCTTACATGATCGCCGGACTGGCCAACACCAAACTGCACCCGCAATACCTTTATGACGCTGCGGTCTGGGCAATAAAGGCCGGAAAACTTCCCATCGAATTGCCTGAGAAAACGTCTATGAAAGGTCAGGCTGAACTGGTTCGCAAGGTGCAGGCATGGTGGAAGAAGCACGGCCGTGAGTTCTTGAAAGAAAATCGCCCACCCGCCACGAAAGCGGAATGGGGCAAGGCCGGGAAGGGCCTGCGCTGTCGGTGGGTCCTGCCGACCAAGCCAGCCGTCGTTGGCGTCGCACCTACGGTCTCGCTGGAGGTGGAGAATGTTTCGGGCAAGCCGCTGCTGTGGGAGTGCCGTAGCGGAATCACCTGGATACTGCGCGTTCCACCCAAATACGGGGCAGGGGTAAAATTCCGCATCCGAAGTGGATCCGGGGTTCGTCCAGCCACAGCGGCAGAGGTGCGGCGGGAATTCAAAGTCGGACGCAATGATCTCAAAGACGATGATCCATACGAGGGGTTTTACCGACTGGCGCCGGGTGCTCGATTGACTTTGACCTGCAAATTGCCGCGGAAATTTACTGAGTTCGCCTCGTATCTGGTAGAAGGCGATCTCTGCCGCTACAACCCCCTATTGAGCGGCAAAGGCGGCCCCCTCATGGTGCCCTGTCCTGCCCTTGCGTTGAATGCAGCAGCCAGGATCCAGCTGGTTCTCCGGAAAGGCAACCTCCTGCGGAATGTCTGGTATAACGAGAGATATTTGGCCAGGGAGAGAAAAGGTGGCGACCCACGGACGCCACAGGAACGAAAAAAGCACGCCGACAAGGCGAAGAAGGCCTTCGATCAGACCGTCGCTGCTTTCAAAGAGGTTCGTGCCTCTGATCCCAGGTTTGGACTTGCAGCCGAGGGGGTGTTCCATCTGTCAACACTATATGAGTGGGCGCAGATGCACGACGACTGCATTCGGACTTGCGAAGAGTTACTGAATAAGTATCCGAATGCACGACTCCCCGGCATTGTGGGAAAGCGGCACCAGTTTGACACCTATCACAGGATGGGCGACGCCTATGCCGGACTCGGCCATCGTGAAAAAGCAACCGGGGCACATATGCAATCCCTGCTGTCGACCGAATCGATCAGGTATTGGCATGTCGGGATGAACCGTCTGCTGCAATACGAGATGCAGACCAAAAAACGAGCGAAGCTACCGAAAGAACTCCAGGCGAAGCTCGATAAGGCCCGTAAGGACACGCCTGTCCTCATATCGCTTACCCTCAATGCGCCGGTGAAGAAACCCGGCGGGCCGGTCCGGCTGAACTACAAAATTCACAACCGGACAGGAAAACCGATTCGTGATTTTCGACTTGTCTTCCGCCTGCTGTTTAATAACGTATCGGGGGCGACAGCGGACGCGCTGTACGACCGTCGCCTCGGACAGAGCGACGAGATTGTTGTGCCTGCAGGTAATATCGTCAAGGGGACTGCAACGGTCTGGATTGATCATGCATGGCTTACCGGATCGTCTGTTGTGTTGGCCAAAATGGAGCACGTTGTTAAACCGGCCGACGGTACTATCGAAAGCTTGCCTCCGGAGTGGACGAAGCCATATTGGTCCGACCCACTCTGGCTAAGTAGCGAGGGGTCCCCCGCCGCGAAACCGGTGAAGATGCCGGCGGAGAAGAACACGGCCAAGGCCAGTAAGGTCGTCCCGGTTCCTGGGCCTGTTTCCATATCGCTTACCCTCGACGCGCCGGTGAAGAAACTCAGCGGGCCGATTCGACTGAACTACAAAATTCGCAACCGAACACGAAAAACGATCAGGGGTTTTCAACTTGTCTTTTATCAGAAGGTGGCTGGTTATGGTCAGTGTCGGCAGGTCCCGGACTTCCTGTCCGACAAGGATAGATACCGGTACTCCGACCTCGACATCGGACGGATCGACGACATTGTTGTGCCTGCAGGCCAGATCGTCAAAGGGACTGCAACGATCCGGCTCAATCGTGAGTGGCGGGGCGAATCGCAATCGCATGTGGTGTTGGCCAAAATGACGGGGTACGCTGTTAACCAGGCCGACGGTACCAGCCGATCCGGGCCTTCAGTGCAAACGGAGAGATATTCTTCCAACCCCCTCTCGCTGAGTGTCGCGAAATCCCCCGCCAAGAAGCCGGCGAAGAAGATTTCGGTAGATGATATCAAGTCTCTTTCGCCGCTGGCGCGGAAGATCGCAGTTAGTCTGCCGGCAGGATGGAGCCTGAAATCATGCGGAAAATGTGACGCACCACAAAGGTGGTCCGGGAAAACCGAATGCGAATGGCTTTCGTTCGTTCACGACAAACTGAAATCCAAAGTTTATGGTTCACAGGCCGCCTTTGCGATCTGGTTGACCTCGAAGACCTACGCAGGACGACTCTTGCCTTCCAATATGCTACAGCCGGGCGGTGCCGGGCTGTACGCCGCGAACAAAGATCGGCTCATGTTCATGGCGGGGACTTTTCAGCCGGAGCAGGAACACTGGCGTAAAGTGGAAAATATCTTCCGGGAAAAGTTCGGATTCCAAAAAGACGCGGCCAAGGTCTGGCTGATTCTCCAGAAAGGTCAACTCCTGCGAAGCGCATGGTTCAGCGAGAAAATTTTGGCCGGGGTGAGAAAAGGCGGCGACCCGCGGACGCCACAGGAACGAAAAAAGCACGCCGACAAGGCGAAGAAGGCCTTCGATCAGGCCGTTGCTGCTTTCAAAGAGGTTCGCGCCTCTGATCCCAGGTTTGGACTTGCTGCCGAGGGGGTGTACTACCTGTCAGAACTATATGAACAGGCGCGTATGTACGACGAATGCATTCGGGCTTGCGAAGAGTTACTGAATAAGTATCCGAATGTACAACTCTTCGGTATTGTGGGAAAGCGGCATCAGTTTAACACCTATCGCAAGATGGGCGACGCCTATGCCGGGCTTGGGCGTCGTGAAAAAGCCATCGAGGCGTATGTGCGGTCCCTGCTGTCGGCCGAATCGGTACCGTATTGGTGCAGCGGCATGAAACACCTGTTGCGCTACGAGACGCAGGTGGCAGAGCGCAACAGATTAGCGGTATTGCCGAAGCAATTACGGGCGGAACTCGACAAGGCCCGTAGAGACGCACCTATTCGCATCACGCTCGCCCTCGATACGCCGGTGAAGAATCCCGACGGGCCGATCCGGCTGAACTACAAAGTTCACAACCGAACGCAAAAACCGATTAGTGATTTCCGACTTGTTTTTTACCTGGTGGGCGACAAGAGGGATTTTATCGCATCGCACTGGACACCGCCAAGCCGGCGTGTCGGACAGAGCGATAAGATGACTGTGTCTGCCGGTCAGATCGCCAGGGGGACTGTAACAATCCGGCTCGATGGCGCGCGGCTCGTTGGTTTTCATGCGGTGCTAGCCGAGATGGAGCACGTTGTCGAACAGGCCAGTAAAGCCCCGTTCCATGTGTGGACGCAGCCATATTGGTCCGACCCCCTGTGGTTTGGCGGCGTGGGGTCCGTTACCACACAGCCAGCGGAGAAACCGGAGTGGTCAAAACCGGTCAATGGTCTGAAGGCGCGAATCATGGCAGGCAGGTATCTGACCAAGGGGCTGGGAATGGAAGTGAGCGTCCGCCTCCAAAACGTCGGCAAGACGCCCGTCGTGATTGATGTCGGTAAGATTGCCTTCATGGACTGGCGTGTGTTTGATGCTGAAAACCGGCTTGTTCGGCCCGGAAGCGGGCGGCTGATAAAACGAGCGTCGAATTGGCAGTTCGTGATTCCCGGCGGGGAAACCGGTGCGATCATCAGCAGGAGCAAAGTAAGCCGCGACGGTGTTCTGGATATGGAGACTCGTATCTGGAATCTCAAACCGGGCAAGTACACGTTGAAGTGCGATCTCGTTGTCAGTCCCGATACAAAGCGGCTGAAAGCGTTGGCATGGTCGGGCAAGATCGAATTTCCGCCGGTTGAGTTCGAAGTCATTGCGGAAGTTTCGGACAAATTGCTGAAGGCCTCCGTGGCGAAAGTTCGCGCTGCCCATCCCGCCAAAGGCGAGAAAATGTGGCTGGCACTGGCCCACCTGGTCAATCCGGGCATGACTGTCCGGCAGATGAAGATCGCCCTGCCACCGGCACGCTCGGCTACCGGTGAAATATTGCCATATTCTACATCTTTTGACGGCTGTTTATTCACTATGCACTACGCACTGGATGACAAGCTCGGCGTGGAGGCATCCGGCATCGGTGTCGTGAAAGACTTAGGTTCTGATAGAATGGTGCTGTTATGCCGTCCTCACGTGAAGCGGATAGACCAAATCCCACTGCCCCCCACGCAGCCGGCGAAAGCGTGCAGCAAGCCAGGCGAATTCATATGCTGGGGATGGCCTGGGAGTGTGATTGCCAGGAGCAAGATGGTTTTCGTCGGTGAACTCATCAGAATCGACTGGCCTGATGTAAAACCCGAAGGGTACATGGCTGACTCGGGGACGGGCGTGTTCAAATGCACGGTTCCGATCCGCGCCGTCAAGATGGGCCAGGTGGTGAGGCTCACTGTTTTCAGGCATCGCCCGCGTATGCGTGTTGACGGATCGCCGGAGCTGACTATCTTCCGCGAGTGCGACGTCCAGCCCGGTAGCCAGTGGCTGGTCTGTGTCGGAGGAGTTACCTCGGAACGTTCGGAGATGCCCGACGCCCGGCGGATCGGCGGGATGGCATTGATTCGAACGGGCAAGGAACCAATTCTTCTTCAGACCCAAAGAGCCGCCAAAATCCTCGCCATGTCGAAAGAAAAGCGATTCGCGGCCATGGCGAAAATCCTGCGCGGAAAAAAACTCAAACACGGCGATATCATGACGGACTTTGCCATGGGGCAAATCGGAAAGGTCAAGGGGTGGGAACTTCGTGCAGCCGAGGTTCTGAATGCGGCCTTTCTGGAAAAGAGCAATGCGGAATACGCCCGAATACGGCTTATTGACGAACTTTCGTGGTTGAATTTTCCTAACAACGCTAATGGCAAAGCGGTGGCCGATAAGGTCAGCCATCTGCTGCTTCAGGATGCCCTCGCGCTACAGAATGCCGAAGAGAAGATTTTGATGGAGTACATCTGTACTCTCAGAGGGCAGTTTTCACCGTGGGCGGCGTCGGGATGGGAGATGTCCCTCCTGCCCGGGAACGTTGCAGAGCGCGTTCCGGTCAACCTGAAGATATCCAGGGAGATTGCGGAACACATTCCGGCCAAACTGAATCTGTCCTATCCCGGAGAAGTTTCCAAGGCTCTGCGGATCGTGGGAAAAAGGGGTAATAAATTCACCGAGAAGCAAACAGTGAACTATTCCTCATTTTATGGTGACCACTTCAGCAGCAGGCAACGGGTGGAGGAATGGCGAACGGTAGAGACGTTGTGTATCGAACTTGCCAAGGCCGTCGAACGCCGCACCCCCACCACGAAACCGGCGAAGAAATCTTCGCCGTAGCGATTTGGGGCACACGAAAAAAGCACGTTGCGAAATACGCCAAAAAAAGCCTAGCCATTCGAATGGCTGGGCTTCGATGTACACCGACTACGAAAAGAAGGTTGCACTGCCCGCCCGGAATCGGTACTACTACCCGCCTTGACACAACAGAAACCCCAAAAAAAAGGAACCGATTACATGAGCACACTGAAAGTTATCCAGATTGGCGTTGGACCGATTGGCCAAAAGGTCGTGAAATATCTGCTCGAGCGAGAGGGTATGGAAGTCGTCGCGGCTGTCGATCCCGCTCCCGATAAAAACGGTAAAGACCTGGGCGAAGTCTGCGGCCTGGATAAACCGCTCGGTATCACCGTCTCGGCCAACCTTGCCGAGGCTATGAAAAATTCCAAACCCGACGTGGCTGTTCTGTGTACCACCTCCAGCATGGAAAAGGCCGTCCCGCAAATCGAAGAGATAATCTCCCACGGCCTGCACGTCGTATCGACCTGCGAGGAACTTTCGTATCCGTGGGATACGCAGCCGGGGTTGTCGAAGCAACTCGACGAAGCCGCCGGTAAGGCTGGCGTGGCCGTCCTCGGCACGGGCGTCAATCCGGGTTTCCTGATGGACTTTCTGCCGCTGGCGATGACGGCTGTCTGCCGGAAGGTCGAAAGTATAAAAGTCTCCCGAATCCAGGACGCTTCAGTCCGCCGGATTCCGTTTCAGCAGAAAATCGGCGCTGGCCTGACGCTGGATGAGTTCGAGGCCAAGAAGCAAACCGGCACGCTCCGCCACGTCGGGCTGGCTGAATCTGTGCAGATGATCGCCGCCCGGATGGGATGGAAACTCGACAGAACCGAGGACATCCTCACGCCGGTGGTAGCCGAGCAGGAAATCACGACCGGCTACGTCCCGATAAAGGCGGGGATGGCTGCCGGCGTCCGGCAGATCGGTAAAGGCATCGTCGGCAACAGGGAGGTAATCACGCTTGAATTCGTCGCCGCCGTGGGCCAGGCCGACCCTGCCGACACGGTCGAGATCACCGGCGATCCGCCGATTAAATCCGTAATTCCCGGCGGAGTCAACGGCGACGTCGCCACCTGTGCGATTACCGTCAACGCGATTAAAACAATCGTCAGCGCCCCGCCGGGACTGCGAACAATGGCCGACATCCCGCCGGTAACGTTCTTCGAGAGTTTTTGAGTTTCACCCGCCAAAGTCGGTCGCCAGGCGGCCTGTCGCTATGCGAACCATCGTTTCGTAATTCGCCATGGTCCTCGCCGTAATTTCCCGCCCGATGGGGCAGGCCGACGGCATCAGGACAAAGCCGCGCCCCTGCCCGGCGGTTCCCTCGCGCAGGGACTTGGCGACGACCTTCTCGAAATCGGCAGGGACCAGATTCTCAATATCGCTGACCTCGATATTCCCGAACAGAACCATATCCGGCCCGTATTCGCGCCGGACATCGGCCAGTTCGACATCGCCCTGCGGCGGCGGCTCGATTGGGTCGATGGCGGCAGCGCCCATCTCCGCGATCATCGGCAATACCGCTCGCAGCCGACCGTGGCTGTGAATCCGCGCGTAACCGTCGTATTTGTGAATGATCTCCACCATAGGCCCCGTGTATTTGACCACGTACTGCTCGAACAGCCTCGGCGGGAGGTACGGCTCGGCGGCGTATTCAGGCCCGTAAATCCTCCAGAGGTGGCCCGGAAAGGCCTTGGCTACTTTTTCCGTTTGTTCGTGAAGGTATTTGGCGTGTTTTTCCAGAAGCCGGTGAAACAACTCCTGCTCAGTCAGGGCGATAATCGTATATTCGCTCATCGGAAACAGTTGGGCTGCCATGCAGAGCGGGTCGCCCGTATCAACCATGACAATACCGCGATCGCCGAGCCTCTCGTCCTCCGCCACCATTTTGGATACGTCCGGCTCGTATGCAAATACCTCGTCCGGCAGTTCGAGGTAGGCTTTGGCGTCGTCGATGTCCTTGAGCAGATGCTCCAGCGTCCAGTTAGTGTCCGTATCGGGAGAGCGACGGGACAGAGAGGTCATCTCTCTGCCACCGACTCGGAGCGTAGTCCGCGCGAAACGCGAGCCGTCCTTCTCGTACCGCTCAGTAGTGAAGAATTCGTCCCGACAGTTTTCGGACGAGGGCTTCATTTTCGCACTGCGCATGCGAATAAGATCGGTCTGCTCCTCAGCCAGTTGCAGCAACGGCCTCCAGTCCGGCGAGTTATATACGTTGAATTCATCGGGATCGGTCGGATCCACGTCGAACCCGCCGATTTCGTAGAAATTCACAGCCGGACGATCCACCGGCTCGCCGCGCAGCGTCGCCATCAGTCTTTCACGTCGAGTCATTACTGTATTCTACCTCTCTGAAATCGCGCCCTATTGCCCCGGTCTGACACGCGCCAACACCCGTCTGGCCCATACAACGTCGCCGGTGGGAAAGGACTGCGGGGCGTACTGTTCATTAATAGGTATGAGGTGGACCGTATCGCCGGCCCGCCGGAAAACCTTGCAGGTAACGCCGATCTGTCCGGAAAGTTGAACCACCGCCGCCGACCCGTCCGCCGCAGAGGCCGAGGCTGAACATATCACAACGTCCCCGTGGCGAATGGCAGGCGACATCGAGTCCCCGTCAATCCGAACGGCAAAGGCGTCGGGGTGCTCGCGCTTAATCGAACCGGCAACGACGAACTCTGCCGGGGCGTCATCGACAGGATCGGTCATGGTGATTATCTGGGCGGCCTGGTCGCCTTCGCCGGCTTCGTCGCCCGCAACTGCCGAGACGACCCTGCCGGCAGAGCATCCAGCGAAACGATCTACCAGGTCGGAAAGGACCGTTACGCCGTCGGCGTCGTCTGAATTCTCCCAGAACTGCGGCACGCCGGCAGCAGAGCGACCCAGAATCGGTATCCAGTCCCGCTCCGCGCTACCCTCGGCGGATTCCGATATGGGCGATGATTCGGACGTCCCAAGAGGGACATCCCCAGGGGACGCTTGCGGTTTTTTTTCCGTTTGCGGTTTCGCTACCGTTTGCGCTTTCGTTTTCGCCGGCCAAGACAGCGATTCGGCCAAAATATCCACGAACGCCGTCAAAGGCCCCGCCGAATCGGGATGATCGCTCAGGAGTTTCGCAATCCGCCCAATGGCCGGGTGATCCGTCGGTACAGCGTGAGACGATTCCGCCCCCGTCAGCAGCCATCGTAAATCAACACCGCCTGCATCGGCGATTTTCACCAAAATCTCC
>JAUVIQ010000140.1 GCA_030592655.1 Planctomycetales bacterium
CCCGCTCACCCTTCGGCGGCGGCGAATCGGTAGGAAGTTACTGGCCCGTTGGCGCCAAAGACGAACTGCTGAAAAATGTCGTCGAACCGTTGGGAAAGGCGGGGCTTAAAAAGGTCGTCCTGAGCGATATACTCAAGAGAGATACACTCAAAAGAGAAAACCGGGAAGCCCAATCAGAAAAGGGTTTCCCCGAAGGTTACGAATTTGTCCTGACGATAGGTTTGCACCATGAGCCTGTCCCGCATCGCGGCTCCCGCCGGACGGTCGCCGGCAAGGTGGTCTATTCCCGCTCCAGCCGAGTCAATGCGTGGGCGATACTCTTCTACGCTCCGACGGCGACGGCGTTCTGGTGCACCACAGCCACAGCCGGCGTCAATCGCCGCAACGCCGACGATCCGCTCAACACAGCAGCCGAGAGGGCGATGGCGGCATTGGACTTCACCGGTATCGGCGCTGACAACATCCCCGGATACATCAAGAAACTGGCCGGACCTGGAGGGTTTCTTAACACGCTTGATATAGCCGCGATGCTCGCCCAGACGCAGCGGGCCGATGCCGCCGAAGGCATCGTCAGGGTCGCTACTTCCGTCGCTTCCCTCAAAAACAGCGTTCGCGTCGTGCGATATATCAGTCAGAAGGGCGAAGTGCAGGATTATCGGACTGACCATGCCGTTGCCGTGAGGCGAAAACACGTCGAGATGGCCCAGCCTGTGATGATGCGGGTGCTGCTTCTGGAGCATCTTCGCGGTTTCCGTGGTATCCAGCCATGTGTCGTGCTCGCACGCACGTCGAGGCACATCGACTTTCGTATTCCCCACATAGGTCGGCAGCAGATCGGTCGTCTGATGCCGCTCAGCGCGGACGGCGAAATTGTGCTGATTGCAGAATTGGTTGACGCCGATTTCAGTTTCCAGAACAAGAAGAAGAGGACGAAAGAGTTGTTGTGGCGGACTCGTCACGATGCCGTTGGTAATCTAGGCCGATGCCGGACGCACATCGCCGAGGCCAGGGTGGTCGCAAGGCTTTTCGCCGAACGCAAAATCACCAAACCCAGGCCGCCCCGCCCGGCCTACCTCGACGAGATAGGCCTCAAAGAAACCGGTGCGACCGCCCTGAAAGAACTGAACAAGCCGGCGAAACGAAAGGTACAGTAGGCATAGGTCGGAACGAAGTTCCGGCAATTTATCTCAATGGATTTGGAGCAAGTTATGACTACCCGAAACGTAGCGGTTTTATCATTATCGGCTTTGCTTTTTTCGGCTTTGCTCATAGCCTCATGCTCGCCACGGGAAAGGGAGGGGCTTATCGCCTGCTGGAAGTTTGAGGAAGGAAAGGGGGCCAAACTCCTTGATTCCTCCGGTCACTGCAATCACGGCACGATCCATGGGGCAACCTGGGTAGAGGGAAGAGTCGGAACAGGCCTGCGGTTTGACGGTGTGGACGATTACGTTCAGGTCCCCAAGTCCGCCAGTCTGAACAGTATCAGCAAAGAGATCACACTGATGTGCTGGATAAGGTCTCCTCTTACAGACAGGTACACCATACTGGAAAGATGGCTATGTAGCGGATCATATCGGCGTCAGCGCTGCCTGGAACTGGACGTAGATTCTGAAGGGAAATGTGTCAATTTTGCACTATCTCCCGACGGTGCGTCTGGAATGTGGCACAAACGCCGCGAGTCCATACCGGCGGGCAGGTGGGTGCACATCGCTGCGACATCTGACGGTCGGGTTATGAAAGTCTATGTGAATGGCGAACCAGACCCTTCACCATTATCCCTCAATGACCCTCGGATACATCAATCCACGTCGGATTTGCACATCGGGGTCTGGTACTCAGGTAATACATGGAGTTGCTTTTTCAAGGGTATCATGGACGATATCAGAATCTACTCCCGCGCACTGACACATGAAGAGATACTTGAACACTACAGGAAGCCAAGACCCAAAGGTGTGATTGCAGGTAAGGTATTTGATGTAAACGGCAAGCCTGTAAGAGGCGCGAGCGTCAGGACGGGGCTTTTCCGTACTACTACGGATAGAGAAGGAAGATACAAAATTACCGTCCCGGCAGGAACACATCAATTGGTAATTTCCAAAAAAGGCTATAGGAGAGGGAGAAAACCGGACGTGCGTGTAAAGGAAGGTGAAACCACAGAGGTGGATATTGCACTCACTGAGGACAGGATTGCTCCTTCCATCTCGGAAGTGAAAATAAAGGACGTCGACGATATAAACGCGGCTGTCGGCTGGGAGACGGACGAAGCCTGCACCGGTACGCTCAAATACGGCACGTCTTCCGGAAAGTATGACAAGGTGGCCGAAGGAACTTCGTATGTGAAATCTCACCGGATAATCCTGGCTGGACTTACTCCGAATACAAAATACTATTTTACAGTGGAAAGCAAAGATAAAGGCGAAAACACAGTAAAAAGTAAAGAACAGACCTTTTCCACACTGGCAACTGACAATCCTCAACTGGTCGCGAGGAGAACGGAAAATTCAATGAAAGTCCTGCTGAAACATCTTGACCTGGATCGTCCGGGACTTGAGAAGGTCAAGGCCTCTGCCGACGATCCTGTCAAGGCTGCGAAGGAACTTCTGGCCTACTACCGCGCGCGAAAATCGGTCAAGCATTTCGTCAACCGGGCCGACAGGAAGAAATCCCGCGGAAAGTACGCCACTGCCCGCGACCTCAAGATAGCCGACGACGCCCTCGAGCACATTTTCAAGGGCTCCGATCGCGGCAAGGACATCGACTGGGCCACCAACCCTGTCCCGGACCACGAGTGGATATGGGCATTGCACCGGATGCACTTCTGGGGCGCCATGGCCAAGGCCTACTGGCACACGGGAGATGAGAAGTACGCGCGGGAATGGTGCTTCCAACTTCGGGACTGGGTTCGCAAGAATCCGGTTGATCGTAAATACCACTACACCGTTACGCCCTGGCGGCGGATTGAGGCGGGCATGCGAGGCCGTTCCTGGATGGAACTTTACCAGCGATTCCTGGACTCGCCGTCCTTTACGCCAGAGGTGCTGGTAACGTTCCTGAACAGTTGCTACGATCACGCCTCCTTCCTGGTTGAGCGATTCACGCCACGAAACCACGGACTGTTTGAGGCAGAGGGCGTCGGCTTCATCGCGATAATGTTTCCGGAGTTCAAGGACGCCAGGACATGGCGCGACAAGGTCATCCGGCACCAGAACGACCAGATCAAAATACAGGTTCGCCCTGACGGACACCAGATCGAGCAGGCAATCAATTACCACGCCGCGTGCCTCCGCTTGTTCTCGCGGACACACGAACTGGCGAAAATGAACGGGCTGACGGGGGCCCTCGACGACCGCTACGCCTCTCGGCTGGAAAAAATGGCCGAAGTGCTGATGAAATTGTCTCTGCCGGACGGCTCGAGCGCACAGTTCGGCGACACCTCCAGCCCCCTGAAAATCCGGACGAGGCTGGCCAAATGGGCCGGTGTCTTCGGGCGAAAGGATTTTCTGTATGTCGCCACTGCCGGTAAGGAAGGCACAAAGCCGAAACAGACCGCCTACGCCCTGACCGACAGCGGATTCTATTCGATGCGCAGCGGCTGGGACGAAAAGGCTATCTGCCTGGTGCTTAAGTGTGGGCCTGGGCCTTTCTGGCACTGCCAGCCCGACAACGGTACGTTCGAACTGTACGCAGCCGGGCGGCGCCTGATGCCCGACTCGGGCACCTTCATCTACCACGGCGACCCTGCCGGGCGGAGGTGGTTCCGCCAGACCCGCGTCCACCAGACGCTTACGCTCGACGGAAAGAACACCGAATACAAACCCGCATTGCGACTCTGGAAACCCGGAAAAGACCTTGACGTATTGGTCGTTGAGAACGGCAGTTACGAAAATCTAACCCACCGCCGGGCCGTCATGTTCGTGAAGAAAAAATTCTTCGTCCTTGTGGACGAGGCGATAGGCAAGGCCGAGGGGAACGTCGATTTGCATTTCCAACTCGCCCCGGGCGAGGCTGTATTCGACAGGAAGGCGCCACTGGTCCGTACAGACTTCGACAAGGGCGCCAACGTTCTGATTCGCGGCCTGGCGCAGAAGCCAATGGCCTTGCGGAAGGAAAAGGGTCAGGTCTCGTTCAAATACGGCCAGAAGCAGCCCCGGCCGGCGTTCCGCTTCCGCATCAAGAAGGCAGCCGAGACCCCAGCCGTGAGGTTCATTACGCTGGTCGTGCCGCATGAAGGAGTTGTTCCCGAAACCAAGGTTTCGCTGGTCGGTTCCCCCGCCCCCGGAGCAAGCCGCATCGAACTGGACGTTACCGTCGGGTCCGTTACAGCCCGCATCGGCTACGACTTGAAAAAGAAGAAGGCCTGGATTCGGTAGTCTATTTCAAGACAGCGACATTTTCCCATGCGAGTTTGGTCTTTCCGTCGAGCACATCAGCGGCTGTGTGGCAGGCGAGCGGTTCGCCGACGATCCAGTCGTGTGTGGGCAGTTCGAGTTTGGAATGCACGCGGCATTCGATGTTGACGGGGCACTCGACAATCAGCGGGGCCTTGACCTTGGCGGCTGGGGCGGGAGTCAGGCCGGCAAGGGCGAACTTGTCCGCATCGGGCTGACGGGTCAATGAAACCGACCCGCAGATGTCCCATGCCTCGGCCAGACCGGCGTGGGGAATGTTGATTACGAACTCGCCGGTCTGCTCGATGCAGGTTGTGGTGTAGCGTTTCCAGAAAGACTCGCCTGACGGGCGGGCACACATGGCGATGCCGAACATATTCGGCACGCCGTTGACCAGCGCCCATGCCCCGACCGTGCAAATATCGACCTTGCCGGCAGAATCAACGGCTGTGATAAGAACAACCGAACCCGGATAAAACGGCGAAAAATCCGCATCGCCGGGAAATGATATTCGTTTGTCCACAGTTGCGTCCTTTCAATACGCTCTGAAGAGTTTTGCTCCGGGATAGTATAACTGGAGGATTTCCTGTACGGAGCATCCGCGAAGCGCCTTTCCCTGAGCGCCCCATTGGCATAGTCCTACCCCGTGGCCGAAGCCTCGCCCGCGGTCGAAAACAATCGCCTCGCCGGTATCGCGGATTCGGCAATTCATACTGTACAGGCCTTGGGTCTGCCCGTCGCGCAGCAATGCAATACGCAAATCGTCGGCCCGGATACGGACCTTCCGCCCATCGGTCCCGACGACGTTAATCCACACCGCCCTGGGGAAAGACTCATCCTGTCCGGCTTCGGCGACAACCTCGATGGTCTTGAGTTCGCCCAGGTCGGCGACTTGACGGTATCGTTTGCTTAAAGCGCGAAAGATGATTTTTTTGGGTACTGTTACCGCCGGCCAACGGTATCGGCTGGACGCTTTGCAGTCGTCGCATTTCTGTCCGCCCGCCAGCGGCCCTGTTGTTACCGGTGGTCCTGAAAGGACGTACGCGCTGTTTGTCATCCCGCCGCAGCATGAGGAGTAATATGCTCTGAAAACCTTCTCGTTCCCTTCGGGTCCGATGGCCAGGACGATTCCGCGAGTGGCTTCGACAGCCCGGCGGGCCTTGTCTGTCTCCGCTGAAAAACCGCCGTACACCTGCGAGGACTGATCGGAACGAAGATCGTATCGGTGCGTCCGCCCGAATGTTCCCATCTCATAAAAGGCGTACGTCCTGGCTGCGATGGCTTGGGCCTGGTAGGTCCTGGCGTGCCATGATCGATAGAGTTCCCGCGCGAGTACGCCGGTGAGGTAACTCTCCATATCCAGGTGGTTGACAGCCAGGATTTTACCGCCGTTGCCGGCGCTGAAGACGACCTTTTCGCGATATAGCCCTGAGCCGACGCGAACGCACGATTGTCCGACAGCGACGACGGTCAATTCATCGGAGGCATAGTCGGCGGCGTGAAGGCTCCATCGCCCGTTCCGGCGGGACAGTTTCCCCTCGCCCAGCGAAGCCATCGACCGGGCGACGACGGAACCGTCTGCGTGAATCTCGTATGGTCCCGTGGTGCCGACGTCGATAGACTCGACGGACCTGGCTATCAGCACTCGGACAATCGGGATTTTCGCCGGAAGCACCGGTTCCGGTTTCGGTGTGCTTTGGCAGCGGTAGCACGAAACGGTCAACACCACCGCCAATAAGAGCACGACGGCTACCGGAATGTACCTGGAAAGATAACGCCGACGGTCAAGCATGGAGTAATTTCCCTTTCGTAATTGGTAATTCGTAATTGGTAATTCGTAATTGGTAATTAGTCAAAAAAGACTTGATACCCAATTACGAATTACGAGTTACCAATTACGAATTACCAATTACGAATTACGAATTACGACTTCATGATATTTCCCGCAGGGACAGGCCGTAGTCTTTAAGCCTCAGTTTGACTTCGTCAATTGAAGTTTTTCCGAAGTTCTGGCAGGACACGAGTTCCGGTTCTGTTTTAGCGGCGAGTTCGCCGAGAGTTTTGACTTTTAATCGTTCGAGCACTTTTCGCACGCGGACGGAAAGTTCTATCTGCGCCAGCGGCATTGCCAGTACGCCTTCATCTCCGACCGTCGGTCCTGTATCGTTTTGGTCCGTTTCTTCCGTGGCTTCGGTTTCTCGCATCTGCCCGATGGTCAGATTTTTCATCGCCAGCATCGTTTTGATTTCGGCCAGCGAGGTTTCGCCGAAGTTTTTATACGACAGGAGTTCCGCCTCGGTAACATTCAGCAGGTTTCCGAGCGTTCGGATATTCATTTTTTTGAGGCAGTTTCGTGCGCGGACCGACAATTCGAAATCGGTAACGGGAATTGCCAGCAGATCGTTGCGTCGAGCGCGGCGTTTCGCCTCATCTTCGTCGAAGACCATTGTTTTGGAAGCGTTTATGTCCTTGAGGAATAATTTTGCTCGCGGGTGGTTGGGATTGCACGTCAGGATTCGTCGCAGACAATGTTTCGCTTTCTCGTACTGTCCGGCGTCCTCGTACAGCACAGCCAGGTTCAGCAGCGCGTTGGCGTGAACCGGTTGCGGCAAAGACTTGACGGATTCGTCTTTGGCGGTCTCGGTTTTGCTGACACATTCCAGATAAAGTTCTATTGCCGCATCGGTGTCTCCGTGCAGGTCGTAATAGTAGGCCATGCGGAAAGTTGCGGCTTGGTGCTTCGGTTGAATTTCCCGCGACTTTTCGTATGACTGAATGGCTGTGTCGTAATCGCCCTGCATTTCAGCGATCATACCGGTTACGTGATGGAAGTTTGCGTCTTCCTGGCTCGATTTTGCGAAGCGTTCGATAGTCCGTTTTGCTGTCGCGGCGTCTCCGGAAAGGCATTGCACCTCGGCTGTTTCCAGTGTTACCTCTTTCGGGTTCCATCCGCGATCTTCGGCGAGTCCAAGTGTCTCCAGTGCGTTATCCCACTGGCGGAGATGTTTATAGCAAAGCGCCTGGTAGAACCGTCGTTCCTTGTTGTCGGTGCCTTTGGACAGCAGTTCAACCGCCTCGTCGAATCGGCAGAGCATATAGTATGCGATACCGAGTTTCACAGCGGCAGCGCCGGACGGGGTGGGATTGTTCGTTTCAAGATCGGCAACGGCGCTGCGGAACTTCTTCACAGGCTCCTTGGCGTTCGCTATCGTTCCCCGAATCCGAAGACAGTCTTCCTGTGTCCAGGTTTCCTTGTTCATTATCTGTTTCAGTTCTGCAACAGTATTCATGGATACTCTCCAGCTTCGGGTTATTGCGGATTTCCGGTTATATTCAGTTTGATGTCCTTTGCCCAATCGCAAGGGAGTTGGTATTATAGTCAGGCCTTGTATGATTTCAAGGGTGGCGTGATTTAAAGCGGTCAGCATTCAGCGGTCAGCGATCAGCAAAAGATAAAAACGAATACAGAACATTTAAACGCTGATTGCTAATCCGTTTCTTCTCTGTACGCTTTTGCTGAACGCTGATTGCTGAACGCTGATTGCTGAACGCTGATTGCTAATTACTATGACACATATAATAATTAATCCCAGGAGCGGAAGCGGGCTTAAGCGCAGTGCATTGGCCGAGTTCCGCGCCGCTATGCAGGCGCAGGGCAGGGAGCTGGTTGAACATCGCACTACGGGTCCGGACGACGCTACCCGCTACGCCGCTTCAGTGCGTGATGAAGCCGACCTGATAATTGCATGGGGCGGGGACGGGACCGCCCGCGAGATCGCGTCGGGGCTGATCGGATCGAACGTCCCGCTTCTGGCCTGCCCGGTCGGGACGGAGAACCTCCTGGCCAAGGAACTTCGCATACCCGCCCACCCGCAGCGCCTCGCCGCGATTGTCGCACGAGGACGCACCGTTGAATGTGATCTCGGAATCGTCAACGGGCAGGATTTTCTGCTCATTATGGGGATCGGGTTCGACGGCGAGGTGGTTCGACGACTGGCTACGGTTCGCAGGGGGCATATCACGCACCTGAGTTACTTCTGGCCCATCTGGCGGACATTCTGGGAGCACGATTACCCGC
>JAUVIQ010000046.1 GCA_030592655.1 Planctomycetales bacterium
AGGCGGCGTTCAACGTCTTCAGCCACAACAGCGACGTCGGCCCGGACGGGTACAACCTCGAAGAGACCAAGATGGTCCGCGAGACGTGGAAGATTTTCCACGCGCCCGACATTTCCATCACAGCCACCTGCGTCCGCGTGCCGGTGATGCGGGCGCACAGCGAAGCCATTAATCTCCAGTTCACCAATCCGATTACCGAAGACGAGGTGCGTGAGATTCTATCGGCTGCCCCCGGCATACGGATTGTCGATGACCGCGAGCGGAGTTATTTCCCCATGCCACTGGACGCCACCGACGCCGACGACATCCTCGTCGGGCGGATACGCAGCGACATTTCCCAGCCGGACGGTTGCGGGATAGAACTGTTCGTCTCCGGCGACCAGATTCGCAAGGGCGCCGCCCTAAACGCTGTCCAGATAGCGGAGATGCTGTAAATAATGGTGCGGTGTTCGGGATTTTGTGTTACGATGGAAGAAAATAGAGAGGCGTAGGCAATAACATGAAGAAATTGCATTTGACTGCCGTGATTTGGCCTGAAGGCAAGCGATATGTATCGCGGTGCCCCGAAATCGGCGTTGCTTCCTATGGCAGAACGCCCACAGCCGCAAGAAAGGCACTCCAGGAAGCAGTCGAACTCTGGTTGAGCAATGCCAAGAAACTTGGTCTGTACTCGTAACTATATGAGGTAACCCAAAATGGCAGAAAAGATTGAAAAATATGCAACGCTAAAGGAAGGGACTATCAGGAGGGGTGGTGTTAAACCCAGACCGATGAATCAGAAACCCAATATCCGGCCTAAACCGCAAAAACCTCCGAAAAAGTAACATGAATAGTGTCGGCGGTGCAGCGTTGTCATATCGAGTTGATGTTATGAAGCGGCATATCTTGATTGCGGGTTTGGTTTGGATGAGCGCGTCTGTTGTGGTTTCGGCGCAGACCACGCAGCCTTCGGCTGAAGCGAAACTCGTCGCCGAGTTGTACGGAAAGCGTATAGCGGATGTTCGGTCTTCGGTCAAGCCGGACGACGACGTCGTCTTGGCGCGCGAGATACTCCTTGCTGCTGCTGATTCGGTCAATCCGACCGGGCTGCGTTACCTGCTGGCGATGGAGGCCCTTAAGTTGTCCGCTCACGTCGGCAGCGAAGAAGCGGCAAAACTGGCTGATGAATCGCTGGAACTTGCCGATCAACTCAAACCGCTCAAACCCGTCGAGAAATGTCGGTATAAAGTCGAGATTGCCACACGCCGGCATGATTTCGCTCGCAGGAAGCGCGTACCGTCCAATGATCGCGTCCCGCTGGCCGAAAATATGGTTGGAGCGGAAATCGCCCTTGCCAAGGCGCTGATGCAGGACAGGCAGATCAAACAGGCCGGTACCGTCTTGTCGGCTGCGCGTTCCAAGGCGGTGAAATATAAACTTCGCGACCAGTTGGAAAGCGTCAAGGCGGCGACGAAGGCGTTGCAGGCGCTTGTCGTCCGTCTGGCGCGGATTCGCGTTCTCGAATCCAGACTGAAGCGGGCATTGAAGGGAAATGACGCCGAGACAGTCAGGATGTCGCGTCAGAACCTCGCCCTGATTTACCTGCTGGACGAGGGGGACATACCCAAATCCGGTTCGTACATCTCCGGAACCGGCCATAAGTATGAATCGTCCACCCTGGCAGCGACGGCATTCCTGAAAGACCCTCAAAAAATCCCCGCCCCCGATGCGTGCAACGAAGCCGTCAAAAGCCTCCTTCGCACCGCCCGGTCAGCAAGGAACGAACAGGCCAGGATTCGCATCGCCACGACGGCGATGAACCTCTGCCTGGCATTACAGACCGGCAAACTCACGGGTCTGGTAGCGACAAAGACACGCCTGCTTCTGGTCGAGGCTGAAAAACTCGCCGGCGCCGGCCCCGACGACCGGTTCATCCGCTTGCTCAAGACCAACTACAAGGGTCTGGACGGTAAGATCGAGGTTCTCAATCTCAAGGAGAAACTCGTTCGCGTCTCCTACGATTTCAGTCGGCGCAAACAACTGAGCGACTGGCGGGCCGGGCGGGGAACCTGGACGGTCAGTCGCAAGAAGGGAGTAGTCATAGCCACGCCGGCCGAAGACAGTTGGGCTTCCCTGACAAACCGCCTTCGCTTCCGCGCCGACAAGCCCCTTTTGGTCACCTTTCGCGTCAGGGGGCAGAGGTCCCTTGCGGGAATGATCGTGTTCCAATTTAGAAATACCCCACGACGCCGAAGCCACACTTTGTATTGTAAATTGGGAGCAAGGGAATACTACGGTAATAACATCTCGTACCTTTATGACGGAGGCGATCGTGTCTGGTCGGACAAGCGTTTTAATGTCGTCCGCAACACTACCTATCGTTTCAGGCTCGCATGGAACGGGAAGGGGACTTTTACCTGGTCCGTCAACGGGAAAGTCCTCTGCAAACACAAGTCTCTTTACGCCAAAGATCGCCTGCCTTACACATCTCTGTTCCTTCGACTTGAGACCTCCCGCAAACCCGCCGGTTTCGACGACGTAATGATCAAAGGTGTGATCCTCGAAGACCCCGACAAACGCTTCGAAATGTCGGATCGCAAGCCACGACGCGAACCGTGATGCCCGGCTCCCAAATGTAAGCCCGCTTCTCCAAAGAAACAGTTGGTATGATAGTTGAACCTGCAATGACGGACCGAAGGAATATCAAACTGGTAATCGCCTATAACGGCGCTGCCTATCATGGTTGGCAGAGACAGGCTGACGGTATCGATACCGTTCAACAGCGTGTGGAAGAGTCGGCTTCGAGGATTGTAGGCCATCCGGTGTCGGTTTCGGGTGCGGGGCGGACCGATGCGGGCGTTCACGCTGACGGGCAGGTCGCCAACTTTCGCACCACCAACCTGTCGATTCCGCTTCGAGGCCTGCGGCGAGCGATGAACTCCCGCCTGCCCAGAGACATTGCCATACGCTCTGCCGACGAGGTCGCCGACGATTTTCACGCCTCGCGCTCCGCCGTCAGAAAGACTTATCGCTACCGCATTTACGTCGCGCCGCATCGGCCTGTGGAATTGTGCTCGCAGGTCTGGCACTATTGGAAATCGCTGGATGCAGAGCGGATGCGGGCAGGGGCCGTCAGGTTGCTCGGCGAGCATGATTTCCGAGGCCTGGCAACATCGGCTGAAACTCGCGAAAACACCGTCCGAACTATTTATCGCTGCGAAGTGGCCCAGGCGGATTCGGAGATCGTCGTTTCGGTAACGGGCAACGGGTTCCTGTACAATATGGTCCGCAACATTGTCGGAACGCTCGTCGAGATCGGCAGAGGGCGGTGGGGCCCTGAGAGGATTGACGAGATACTTACTTCATGCGACCGTCGCACCGCCGGGCCTACGGCTCCACCGGACGGGCTGAGTTTGATGAGTGTGGAATATCCACCGACAAATGCCTGTTAAACAGAAGGTTTGTTATTTCTTCTCTTTTTGCTCTTTCACTACTGTTTTGATCCGGTCGATGTCGGCATAGAATCCGAGATCCATTCCGACGTGAATCGCCCAGCAGGCCTTCACCGGTACATCCTCCTGACGCCCAACGTTGTGCCAGTCAGTATCATAGGCCAGGATATTGGTGAAGGGAGATTTCAGGGTCTGCGAAGCAACATAGACGTATGGGTTTCCGAGCACGTTACTAAGTTGCGATTTGTCCTGCACGAAGCCTTCAGTCAGAAGTTTTTCCAGTGAAGGCGGGAAGTTCCCGTCATGCTTGCGGGCGTATTCCTGAAGGGCTACACGAAGGTTCCAAAACTGCTTCTCGGATTTCGTAACAGGTGAATCCTTGGGACGAATCGTGCGCTTGGAAAAACGTATTTCGGGAGGTGTGTCAGCCTCGGTAAGCAAGTAGCGAATAGTCTCGAAGCCGCGTATCTCAATACCGTCATTGCTCAGAACGTGTAATTCCACTTTATATCCCCAGTGCCGATACACAAGTTTTGGCGTGGGGTCATAAGCGATGATGTAGTTCAGGTCGGCGTCCTGTTTCTGCGGCGGGGGTATATACACAATGGTTCTGTTCGGATTGCCAGGGCTGCGAACATCGGCCTCGTCGTACAGGAAACCCGCCTTGCGGAGTTCCTCCAATGACCGCGGGTACTTTCCGTTATGGAAGCAGGCGTATGCCCGAAGGTCTGTCGCAAGGTTCTGAAGGTTGACTGCGGAGTCATCGTGGCGTTCATCAACAATTCCGCGGCGGAATAACCTCGGCGGGTCGCCGTAGCCCGCCCTGTGCATGCCAGGGACCGGCTGATAGTTCAGGTACGAAACTCTCAGGTTGTGCGGATTCTCATCTGCGAGCACCTTGCGTGCCTCTCCTTCGGCGTCAATGCCAAGAGTAACCTGTTCCCCCTTTTCATCGAAATATCTTGAGCAGTCCAGAATTACGAAGGGTTTGTCCGCATTGAAGGGAATACTATCGACATACTCGTATCCGCCTTTACTGCCGTTGCTGGCGGACATGAACCGCCCGGCCTCCAGTCGCCGGTCTTGTATGAGTTCTTTCAACGATTGTGGAAACCTTTTATGCTCATCCAGGAAAGCGCAGAACTCGCGGGCTAAGGTCTGGATATGCTCCATGCCCTCCCGGAGTTCCTGCCGGTTCCGGCGTTTTTCCTGCATCTGGTTCCACGGTTCTATCCTGGTCAGGGAAGGACGCAGCCAGTCCGGCGGGTCGAGGATCATTCTATAACCCTGCCAGACAACGGCAGCGGAAAGGGCGCTCCCGAGCAAGAGCGATACCAGGAAAGCAACGGTCCGGCTGCGTGATGGGAGGGCGGTGAGCAAATCTTCGCAATGGTAGCCGAAGACGCCGATGCACCGGAAGTATATGCCGTTCCGCATGATCGTGAAGATAATCAGCATCAGCCAAAAGATCGGCACAAAACATACAGTCAGGAGTCGGAACAAGCCCGGTTCCCGCTTCAACGAAACAGCGAGGAAGGCAAGGGCGAAACCGCCGCCAAGGTACGCCATAAAGACGATAAAGGCGAACACCGCTATCCACAGGATTAATATGCACCAGAGAACCAGCAGCCGCCTCGGCCTCCTGACCGCCGAACGCAAAGCCCAGGATAGATTCAAGGCGCGGATGTCGCCGGTATGTCCCACCGCCAGCCAGGCCAGCGGCAACAGCGGGATTGTTATCAGCGGCAGTATATAGATTAATGTTATAGTCAGCAGGTAGAAGAAAACTTTCAGCCAACGAAGCGGATTCGCACGCAGGCGTGTCGGCTTATCAGCGCCCGCAGCGCTGGACTTTACCACCTCCAGAAAATATGCAAGAAGATAAATCCCAAAGACAAGCCCACCAATCATGGACAGGACATGACCGAATATCACGATGCCGGCAGCATAAAAAAAAGTACATATGCTCATATAGACTATATAAACAACGACGACGCCCCAATTGGCTGTGAGGCATTTCCATGCATAAGAAACGGCGTTGGCGCAATCATTGGCCAATGCCCAAATGCTTCCTCGCTTCAGGGACGCATCCGTGATAGTTCGGTCGTTATTTTCCATAGATCGCTTCCATGATTTGAAATTGAATTCCTGCCCTTATGCCCGGAACCTTTGTGTAATTTCTCGATGATCCTACCCATATCCTCAAGGTTAGGCAAGTTCCAGCACGACTAACAGAGGGTCGGATAAGTCCGTCGTTTTATTTCTCGGTGTAGATTGCATCCCCGATAATCCGATAAGAAAGAATGAAACATCCGTTTGTTTCTTAAAATTTGTGTAATTTGTGGTAATTCGTGAAATTCGTGGATATCGAAAGGTGCTGTTTTGATTTACGCTACGTTTTCAGTGTATTTGTTGGGGATATTGTTCACCGCGATGGGCGTGTATCGCCTCTGGGCCGGTATAGTCAAGCCCGGGCGGGTCAACTGGGCATTGCTCCCCGGGACGATCGTTGCGGAAATGGCGTACATCTTCGGCAGCCTGATTACCGGTGGCGAAGTCCGGCGGGCGAAGTTGATGGATGCAGGCAAGGGCGGCTCCGGAAGTGGCAAGTCTTCTCCCGGAAGCGCAGGCGAGGCTGAACCCACCACCGAAACCAAGCCGAAACTCCGCTACATCGGTCCGGTCGTCGCGGCCTTTATGGTTATCGTCGCCTGCGGAGCCGGTATCCTCATCGCTAACGCCGTTTTGGGCGAACCGGTCATCGACCAATTCAAAGCCGGCGGAACAGCCAGGCTTACCGACCGGCTTCAGAAATTTCCCACAACCACAGCGGCGTTCTGGGACCAGTTTGGCTGGCAGATCGACCTGCTGCACCGAATGGCTACGACCTTTACGGAATTGAAATGGACGAATTGGCGCGTTCCGCTGTTCGTCTATCTGGCGATGTGCCTGACGATTCGCCTCGCGCCGGTCCGCAGGCCGTTGAGGCCGACGCTGGCAGCGGTGATCGTCCTGGCCGGGCTTATCGCACTGGTTGGGGTTGTCTGGAAGCGGTTCGACGGGCTGATGGGCGACCTCTGGCCTCTGGTGATGTACGTCTGGGCGTCGCTGCTGTTTATGTTGTGGGTCAGTTTAATGGTTCGCGGCGGCGTAGGCCTGGCCCGCGCACTCGCGGGTAAAGACACCCCCAAAACCCGTTCGCGCAGAAGAGATACCGAGGATGATTAAACAGGTTTGACCGATGCGATGTGAATGTCCTCTGCGGTGAGGATCTCGATTGCGTAGCGGATACAGGCCCGGATGTCATCGGCCGTCAGGTCGGGATAGTAATCTCCTCTGATGTCCTCGAAGGAAACTCCCTCGTAGAGCAATTCCAGGACATCAATTACAGCGATCCTTGTGCCCGCGACACAAGGTTTGCCGAAGTGGACGTTCGGGTTGACCTCGATATGTTCGTTCATGATTTCACCTCGCTGCAATTCCGACACGCTTTCCACTCTCACATATTATACACCATAAAACAGGGATGTGTTAAAAAGGATTCTGCTGTTATTCTTCCTCGTCCGCTTCGCTATTATCTACCGGCAGTTCGCGTGTGGTGCGGAGTTCGTCGATTTTAATCAAAGGTCGCTCCAGCATCCGCATCCGTGTGCCAACAAGGTCGTCGTGCGCCTTCTTGACCTCGTCAATCCGATTGCCCATTTTGTCAATCACTTCCCTGTATTTTTGCCACTGCTTATTGAATACGCCTAACAGTTTGATGACCTCATCGGCGGTCTTGACGATATTGGCGTTTTCCGCGGCAGAGCGAATCACCGACAGCATCGCGTATAACGTCAACGGCCCGCACATGACGATCCGCATCTTCATCGCTTCGTCCATAAGTTGCCGGTCGAGTTCCATTGCTAGCGAATAGACTTGTTCATTGGGGATAAACACGATTGCGTAATTGACCGTCCCGCCGGTGGGGTTGATGTAACCCTTTTTGTCCGAGGCCACTACTCGCACGTGTCCTCGAACAGCCGAGACGAACTCCTTACCGGCGGCCTTTCGCTGTTCGTCGTCGGCATCGAGGTATCCCAACGCCTTTTCCAGCGGGAATTTTACGTCCATATTGACCACCAGTTCGTTGGGCATAAAGAAGGTGAAGTCGGGTTTTCCGCTATCCTCGGCCGCTTCGGAAGATTGTTTGGTGTAATTGACGCCCTCGGTCATTCCCGCCAGTTGCAGGACGTCTTCGGTCATTCGCTCGCCCCACGCACCGAGGCGTTTCGACCCGGCCAAGGCGTTGCGGAGCGATTCGGTCGTGCTCGACAGGGCTGACAGCGAGGTGCTCAATTGTCCGTAATGCTTCTGCCGCTCCGATTCGACCTGCTGAACGAATCCGCGAAGCCGCTCCAGACGCTCGTTCATCGCAGCGAGAGATTGGTCGATAAGTCCCTTTTTTCCCTCGATCTCGGCTGCACCCGCAGCCGACTGCGCCTTGAGCGCCTGTTCGGCCAGCGTGATGATCTGCTTGCTGCTTTCGGTGATTACTTCCTGGCTGACAGCGGCGAAGGCGTCCCTGCCGGCGCGGGCGCGGAGAGCGGAAATAACCAGGGCGATAATCGCACCGATGATTACGCCGACGATAAATGAAATAGCGATTTCCATAATTCAGTCCAAACAAAAAAGATAGCAGGATTATGGGGATTACAGGATTACAGGGATTTTTTTCTTCTTTTATCCCCTAATCTCCAAATCCCTGCCTGCCACGCCGTAGCTTTAGCGAAGGCGGGTAATCCCGCTATTTCTTTTTTAACGAAATCCCACTACGCTCTGCCCAGGTATTCCCCGCTGCGGGTATCTACCTTTACGACTTGTCCGTTTTCCACGAACGGCGGGACTTTTATCCGCGCTCCGCCGTCGCAGAGAGCGTCTTTCAACTGGTTGGTGGCTGTGGCGCCTTTGACCTGTGGGGAGGTATCGACCACCGTCAACTCAACCGTATTGGGTAGTTCGACCGAAATGACCTGGCCGTCCACGAAGGCTACTTCCAGTTGGATATTCGGCGCGAGATATACTTCCTTTTCGCCGATGAGGTCGGACGGGATGTTTATCTGGTCGTATGATTGCGGGTCCATTACGACGTGGGTGTCGCCGTCGGAGTAGAGATACTCCATCGGTTTGCGGTCGAAGATTGCCTGTTCGAGCATCTCGTCCACACGAAATCGCCCCCTGATAATCTGCCCCGTCGTGGCGTTTTTCAGCCCGATTTGCATATAACTTTGCCCCTTGCCCTTGACGACGTGCTCGGTGCTGTGGACGACCCAGATATTGTTGTCGCGTGTTACACCCATCCCTTTACGAAGTTCGCTTGCCTTGATGCTCATTGAATACTCCTATTGAAAGTTACATCCGAATCGCCCAAGTTTATCCTCCAGAACGGACTTTTGCAATGATTCTAACTGATTTGAATGGAGGCAGGGTAAAGCCGACGGATAGCTATCCGTCGGTTGCTGTTCTGCGAAACCGCAAGCGCCTCTTGGGGGCGTCCCTTGCGGGGCGGTTACAGCGTATGTACGACGAGCGTGTTTATGGTTCCGGCCTTTCGTAGCGGTCTGCCTGATACTACGGCGATCTTGTCGCCTTTGCGTGCCCAGCGAAGTCGGCGGACTTCCCTTGCGGCTACGGGTAGAATCTCGCGCGTGTGCTCGAACATTTTGACCCGGCGGGCGCACACACCGTACGACAGGCATGCCTGCTGCATTACCCTCTCCGACGGCGTCAGTGCCAGTATCGGCACGGGAAGGCGCATCTTCGAGAGTATCCGCGCGGTGTTTCCGCTAAGCGTGAAGGTAACGACCGCGCGAACGGTTTCGCTGTTGACCAGTGCGTGGGTGGCGCGGGCGATTGCCAGAAGGTCGTCGGGTATCTGATCGCCGGTGCGCCGGGCCCTTCGCCCATGCCCCGATTCTTCCACTTCAGACAATGCCTGCTTGAAATGCCGACGCATCCGCCGGTCCGTGCGAATCTCATCGAGGTAACGCTCGGTCCGGCTGGCGATACTGTTCATCATTCGGACCGCTCTTTCGGGGTATTTACCGATGGCCGTCTCGCCCGACAGCATCACGGCGTCGGTCCCGTCGAGGATGGCGTTGGCGACGTCGGAGACTTCCGCGCGGGTGGGCGTTGGGTTATCGGTCATCGTTTCGAGCATCTGCGTGGCGATGATGCAGGATTTACCCGTCTCGGCGCAAAGCCTGGCCAGTCGCTTCTGCACCAGCGGAACTTCCGGAAGGGACATTTCGACGCCCATATCGCCGCGCGCGACGAGGACACCGTCGGCTTCGGCGATAATCGCGTCGATATTCTTGACGGCCTGGGGCTTTTCGATCTTGGCGACGATTCTGGCTTCGCTGCCCGCGCCGACGAGAATCTTTCGCAGCGCCTTTACGTCGGCTGACTTCTGAACGAACGACAGTGCGACGTAATCGAAATCCCGCTGGGCGATCCATTTCGCGTCGGCGCGATCTTTTTCAGTTAAGGCCGACAGTGCAAGGTTCGTTTTGGGTAGATTGATGCCTTTACCGCTGGAAAGCACTCCGCCGGTAACGACCCGGCAGAGGATTTTACTCCCTCCCGCCGAGGCTGAACGGATTACCTCCAGTTCGATTTTCCCGTCGTCGAGGCGGATTTTCTGACCCTTGCGGACCCGGTCGATGAGTTCGGGCAGAGTTGTGCTTATCCGCTTGGCGTTGCCTGTAACCGGTTTGCGCTGGATGGTTATTTCCGCGCCTTTTTCCAGAAGTGCTCCACCATCGCAGACCTTGCCGACGCGGATTTTAGGTCCGCAAAGATCGGCCATGACGGCAAGGGGTTCGTTGAGGTCGTCCGAGACCCGGCGGATGTTTTTCAGGAGTTGTTCGTGCTCATCCAGCGTACCGTGGGAAAAGTTGATTCGGAACACGTCCACGCCGGCCTTTACCAGTTTGGTCAATACCGGAACGTCCCTGCTGGCCGGTCCTACGGTGGCGACTATCTTGGTTTTTATCATCATAGTGATACCCTTTTATTGCTGCGGCGTTACTTTGCATTGCAGTTAGCCGCTAATGTCTTATCGGTGATTTTAGCGGTCAGCGTTCAGCATTCAGCGTTCTAAAAGGGGGTGTTCCATGATGGGTGCCGTGGCCGCGGTGTTTGCGGCCACGTTTGTCCAGGTATGTAGAGTTCATCGTGGTCGCAAACACCGCTGCCACGGCACCCAACCTTTGTTATCGCAGTGCGTCCAGCGCGGTGCGGGCTTCGGGGGCCATTTGGAAGAACGCTTCGAGTTTTTCGCATGGATACTCGTCGCAGGCGGCGCAGTTGTCTGCGCCTTTTGCGAGGCAGCATTTGCGGATTTCGCACATATCGGAGCAGTAGAAGAATTTCCGCCCGTCTTCCCGGCAGCCGTCGCAGTTGATATGTTCGGGCTTGATGTCGGCGCTGTACCGGGCCGACCACTGCTTTGCCACCTCTGCCCGCTGGGCGTCGTCGTCGGCCTGTGTAGCCTGGTATCCTTCGCACTCAGCACAATCCAGTCCGCAATACGCGATCATCTTCGCCATTGTCTGCACTCCTGATAATTGTGGGCTTCAAAATCGGTCAGTTTTTATTTCGGAATTCGATACCTGCCTGCCGGCGTGTTTTGTCCCGGTCATGCCTTTTGGAGTTTGACAATTGTGTAGTGTACCACTTCCGGCACGTTCAGTTCGACGTACTCGCCGTCCTGCGTGAAATCAATCGTCTGGGAACCGCCTTCGATGTCCGGCGAGAGAAGCGTGGCGGCCTTGACGCCTTCGGGCATCCTGATACGCAGACGGACGTCGCGGTCCGGCCTGATGAACAGTTGCGTCAGAAGCATATTCACGTGCAGATTGACCATGTGAACCAGGACTTCCTCGTCGCTTTCGGTCAGGTTGATTGCGGTGGGGACTCGCGCGTCGGTTTCCAGCATCGCCGGTGTGGCGTGCTGCCGGATGAGGTCGGCTAACTGACCGGTCGGACCGGTGAACCGGCAGAAATAATCCGGGCCTGTGGTCCTGTTATTAGCGTATTCTTCCTCGGGGCATCCGGCGATGTAAGTCAGGTTCTTGTGGCTCGGTCGGTCGTCGCGCCGCTTCATCGTCTCGTCGAAGCAGAGAGCCTCGTCGCCGGTGGCGATAATTTTCCCGCCGGCGTCCAGATACGCCTGAAGTGTCGCCATCTCGGCCTGCGAGACCATGCCCATGTTCGGCAGGATCAGCAGGGCGTACTTACCGAGCCGCTCGGCGTCGAGCCCGTTTTCCGCCAGCAGCAACTCGAACGGTACGTGCATGTCCGCCAGGAGCAGGGACATGTGCTCGGCGGCGGCGTGACGGCGCTGCCAGTAGAACATGTCGGAGGTCAGCGACTGGATGACCGCGACGTTGGCAAGGTCGGTCTGGTCGGCCAGCATGTCCTCGTGCAGTCTGAAGAACTCGTTGTACTGACGAAGCGCATCGACCAGTTCTTCCGATTCGTTCGGGTAGAAGCCCCACGGCGTGAAGTACCCGCCGAAGGCAACGCCCTCTGCCAGGGCGGACTTAAGCATCGGTGCGGTGGGGATGCCTTCTTTTACGCGAGTAACCACCAGCGGGGCAGCGCCCTCCATGGCGGCGCAGCCGACCTTGAACGGATAGACCAGGCTGTTCGGCGGGTAGTTGAGACCTTCCTCAAGGTACACCCCGTCGAGCACGCCGGCGCTCTGGAGGTAGCAGTAGATGTACTCCGGGCGATTGGAGTGGGAGTTGGTCAGGCAGACGGGCTCTCGGCCGATACGCTCCTTGACCTTTTTACGGACCTGGCGGAAGAAATCGACGTAGGTTCCCAGACGCCACTTCAGGTAGTCGCGATAGTTCTTGTCGGAGAAGTCGATTCGCTCCCGCGACTCGTCGGACTCGTCGCTCATCTGGTCCAGCGCCACCTCGGAAAACGCCGGCAGCGGCATGGACTTCAGGTCCAGGCCCAAATCCTCCTTGAGTCTGCCGCAGCAGTGCTTGCAGATGCAGTGGTTCAGCGGGACGGTAACGTCGAAGAAGATGCCTTCCGACCCGCCCTCTTCCATCTGGACGACGACATCGCCGGCGACCTCTTCGATCCAATCGGGGTTGCTGTAGCAGGCTCGAACGTAGTCCTTGACGACTTCGACCCAGGCGGCTGGGGGTCCGGCGAACTCGCCCTTGAATTTCTCGGCGGAGGTTTTGTCGTACAGCCGACGGTCAAATCCGCCGGTCCACAGGTAGGTTATCACGTGCACGCCGGAATCTGTCAATATCTTGACCTGCCCGGAAACTTTGCCGATTACCTCGCGCCGGATGGCTGCGGTCCTCTTTCCGGCGGCGTCCGGATTGGGCAGAAACGCGCCGTAGTGCGAGTTGAAACCAGCCCTGCGAATCATGTCAGTGTCGCAGAACCGCCCGGTCCCGCTGAAGTACTCCGTGCACGAAAGCATCCGCGCCCGCCCGCGACTCAACCATGAAATACCCATTCTGAATCTCCTTTCCTTGCAGGCGAATCGGCTTGCCGATTCGCCCTATAAGTCAACCTTGAAATTAGTAACCAGTGTAATGTGACTGACCAACTCGCAGACGTCAATCGTTATCGTTTCTGTGTCAATATGTGTCTTGATTGCAACGTCGGCCGGAAAGGCCGAGATGGATTCGATTTCCTCCGCCGGCTGCTTGGCGATAGTGATTTCCACGTTCCTGACCGGCACGAAGCATCGCACGGGGCTGACCGTCGGGGTCGAATAGGCAAAGCCGGAAAGTCCGTACTTTTCCTTGCTTGCATCAACAGTTGCCGCCTTGGAAACCTGGTTGGTCGAATGGTTCAGCAGGTGAAGGACCTTTCGAGTTCCTTCGGGGTTCTCCAACAGGTTAGCCTCGACAGTCGTCGGGGCCTTGACATGAAACGGCAGGGGGGCCTTCAAGACCCAGTTGACGCTGTTGAGAATGAGCCGGTTGTACTCAGGCATACTGTTTTTCCAATGTGCCCGACCGACGTCGGCGGCCAGATAGACCACCTTTCCCTTGCCATAGGCGCCGGCCACGATGAAGGGATTTTCCGGCCCGGTGGTGAGCGTAGGCATAGAGTGAAGCCCTTCCACGGACCGCTGCAAGCGGGCAGGGACGTCCCGATCGGTCGGGCCTACGAGGACGGCGCCGGCAATCGGGACCTTCAGACCTACTTTCAAACCGGCGGTGAGGGGATGAGCCTGCCGGGCGCAGAAGCGATGCAAATCCGGACTTACGCCGCCGAGGCTGGCTCCGAAAACCTCTGCCAGGGCGAAATCCGGTCTCTGCCGGCCGTTCTCATCGTAGAGGGAACTCTCGTAGCAGGCGACCAGGCCGCCTCCGCCGGCAACGTATTGCTCAATGACCGCAGCCTGTTCGTCGCTCAGACATGCCGCGTTCGGCAGCACAAGAGCGGGGTACTTCGCCAACTCGGATACCGTCAGGTGTCTTTCAAGGAGCATGTTGAACTGGACCTGGTTTTCCACGAACGCCTGGTAGAACCCCTTGAAGGAGTCCACGTGTCGGGCCGGTTCGGTCCCGCCGTACCAGTCGCGGGACGAAGATGAGTAGAACAAGGCTACTCCCTTGGCCGGTTTCAGGTCGGCGATGTGCTCCTGCAACTGCTCTAACTGACCGTATGTTTCGGACATACTTTTGTAGGGTTCTTCCTCTGAACGAAAGACGTTGTACAGAAACCAGGGCGAGCCGCCGTTTCCGACGATTTCCCAGAGGGCCTTCTCGACTCCCTGGCGGGTTGGAAGTGGCGTTGACCATATAGCCACCGGCGGCCAGACCGCAAGGTGCTCGCCGGCGGCCAGGCAGTGCCTCGTCGTCTCGCCCAGAAGATGGGCGGTGTCCACCGCCGTCTCCGGCGCAATCACATCGACGCAGCGGGCGATGTCTTCGACCCGCCAGCCCGAAAGCCACGACTCCTGAGGCATGACGTTCGGAATGATGGGAATGCCCGCCCTGGACGTGCGGATAGTCCTGGACATCTCGTCGATGTAGCCGGTGATGACGTCGTATCTCCAGCGCACAAAGTCGCGCCACGTCGGGTTCGACCAGTCCGGTTCGGTCGGAGGCTCAGTCCCGTATTTCTCACCGAAGGCCTTCCGGCAATAGGAACAGTAACAGACCACACCGGCATAGAACGGGAACCATTGTGGCATGTCCAGGAATATCCCGTCCACCTCGTAGTTCTCAACGATTTCGCGCAGGACCTTGATGGTGTATTCCCGGAAGGGGCTGTTGGGGCACAACGGTGCCCAGCGGACAGGATAGGAGGGCATCTCCGGCCTGATCGACGGCTTGCCCTCGGGGTTCACCTGCGCCCACTCCGGGTGCTTCCGGTAGATGTGAAGGTCGAGGCTGACGATCACGTAGGCCAGGATTTTCACGTCGTTTTCGTGCGCGGCGCGAATGTATTCTCGCAACAGGTCTCGCCCGCCTGTGTCGATTTCGACGGCGGGAACGAAGGAACTGTGATAAAACGCTTGGCCCGTCAGGACCTTCGCCGTGAAGATCAATACATTGGCGTGCTTGTCGGCCAGGCCCTTAAGGACCTTGTCGGGATTGAGCAAATCCCCCAACTCCTCCTCCGTTGTTCCCGCCGGCACCAGTTCGGGATGTATCTGGCAAACTCGCACGGGCTTTTGCCACCATTGCATCTGCATCTCCTTCACTGTCTATAGTGCAGTTACTTTGGCGTCTTGGAACAATAAGTCCAATGAATTTTAGGGCACTTCCTATTTTTTTAGGGGTATATACTTCGTGGAAATGAATCTTTAGAATTCTGCGTAATCTTTACGCTTATCCTGCGCCTGCCAGTTCCTTCGCTGCCTTCACCAGCGCCGGTTCGGCGTCTTCGGAAAAGAAGGCAGGAAACCAGAACTCCTTGTGGCACTGATAACGCAGTTTCGTACCGTCCTGGCGGCAACTTTCCGCCGAGGGCAGGTATCCGACGATACCGTTGGCGTATCCGACGACGAACAGGTGCTTGAACGGAAGTTCGCGCCGCACCCGCAGGCCTATCTCGACGAACAATTCGCCCGGAAACGCCGCCAGGGCGATCTGGTCGCCCAGGCGCAGTAACTGGACCTCGCCGGGAATCGACGTCGGGGCTGTCCCGTCCCGCAATGATGGAAGCACCCTCTCCTCCCAGGTAGTATCCTCGCCCGCCTTCTGCTTTGAGGCCAACTGTTCCTGAACTTCCTCCGCTGAAGGTAGAGCAAGCAAAGGAAGATCGACATCCCTGGAGGCGATGCTGATTTTCAGATTTTGCTCCGTCGTTTCTATCTGTTCCATGATCGACAGGGCTGCGCCGGCAATGGCC
>JAUVIQ010000152.1 GCA_030592655.1 Planctomycetales bacterium
AGCCAAGTCCGAACTGGACATGCTCAAAAAATACGACCACCCCGCCGAAAAACGCAAGTTGGAGATGGCGCTGAAACAGTCGAAACTCGAACTGGAACGGGCAGAACTGGAGGCAAAACTGCGCGTACAACTGGCGGAATACGAAGCGATGTCGAAAAATGACATCCTGAAAAGACGCGAGGAAAAACTCAAAAGTCTGTTGGAGGATAAGAAGAAACTCACCGTCAAGGCCGAGAAGGCCGGCCTGGTCGTCTATGACACTGCCGGGAGCCGAAGGAACCCTTCCAGCGTGGAAGTCGTCGTCGGTGAAAAGATCAATCCGCGCCAGCAGTTGATGAAAATCCCCAATATGGAAACCCTTCAGATTAAGACGAAGATTTACGAAGCGATAATTGAGAAGGTTCATCCAGGCTTGAAGGCGTACGTTCGTATTGACTCCCGTCCGGACAAGACCATTACCGGGCACGTTCATAAAGTCTCCATCCTTCCATCCCGGCAGCACTGGCTGAATCCGGGCGTGAAAGTATTCGACGTAATCGTCAAACTCGACGAGGAGGTTCCCCGACTCAAGCCCGGAATGACCGCACAGGTGGAACTGGTCCTGTTGCGCCTCAAGGACGTCATGAGCGTTCCCATTGCGGCGGTCTTCACCGAGCAGAACAAGACCTACTGCCGGCGAGTCGAGGGCGGTAAGAGCGAACGCGTTCGGGTCGAAGTCGGCGGGATGAACGACGCAAGGGTGCAGATTATCTCCGGTTTGAAAGAGGGCGACACCGTACTGCTTACAGCGCCGGAACAGGCGGTCGAAAGTAAAAAGGAAACCGACAAGGAATCGGGCGAAAGTGAAAAGAAAACCGACGGGGAACCGGACGAAAGACCTTCAACAAAACCTGCTCGTCCACGGCGGCCCGGCGAAAGGGGAAGGGGCAAACGACAGTGAGAGAACTGGTCAGCCTGGAAAACCTCTGGAAGATCTATCCCGTCGGTCCGGGCGTCCCGGCCCTGAAGGGCGTCAATCTACTCATCGCAGAGGGTGAATACCTGGCGATTATGGGACCCAGCGGTTCGGGAAAGAGCACGCTGCTGAACCTCCTGGGGTGTCTGGACCGACCGACGCGCGGACAATACCGGCTGGGGGGCGAAGACGTCTCCGACCTGTCGGACAACAGGCTCAGCGAGGTTCGCAACCGCCGGATCGGGTTTGTCTTTCAATCCTTCAATCTTATCCAGCAGTTGACGGTCGTTGAGAACATTGAGATTCCGCTGTTCTATAGCGGTCTGTCGAGGCGTCATCGCCACCCCCGAAGCCGGGAAATGGCCGAACTGGTCGGACTGAGCGATCGGATGGAGCACCGCCCCGGCGAACTGTCCGGCGGGCAGCAGCAGCGAGTGGCCGTCGCGCGGGCGCTGGCGAACGACCCGCTGATCCTCCTGGCCGACGAGCCTACGGGCAATCTGGACACCCACACAAGCGGTGAAATTATGGCATTGTTCGACGAACTTCACAGTCGCGGACGCACTATAATCATGGTAACGCACGAAACACACGTAGCCGTCCACGCCAAACGCGTTATCCACATGCTCGACGGACAGATCGAATCGGACGCCGACGCCGAATCCCTGGACACAAACAAATGAAGGCCCTCCACAAAATCAATGACATCCTGCTCCTGGGGCTTCACAGCCTGGGCGTACACAAGGTGCGTTCGGCCTTGACGGCCTTAGGCATCTTCATCGGCGTCTGCGGCGTTATCGCCATGCTGGCCATTAACGAAGGCGCCGGCGCTGAGGCCCAGCGGACACTTCGCGCGCTCGGCAGCACGAACATAATCATCGAGTCCCGGAAACCACCTCAGGACGACTCCAAGGCCACGGGCAGATCATGGGGGGCGCTGAACTACGGACTGACAAAACGCGACGTAACCCGCATCACCGGCGGAAGCGTCCCACACATGCGAAGGTACGTAACCGTACACCAGACGAAGAAGATGGCCTACCTGGCGGGTAAAAACCTGTCAATCTCGGTCATCGCCACCGATCCGACAATCGCCGAGATTGTCAGGATTAAAGTGCAGGCAGGGAGGTTCATCACCAGCGCCGACATGCTCCGCCGAAAGCCGCACTGCGTAATAACGGCCCCGTTGGTGCGCAGCCTGTTCGGATACGAAAACCCATTGGGAAAGACGGTGCGGATCGGCGGCGAACCGTTCGTGATCGTAGGAATGCTTTCCCGCTTGCCTCAAGCCCTTTCCGGCGAAGGGGCCGAAGCGACTGATTCGGTTATCATTCCCCGCACCACCGGAATAGACCGCTTCGGCGAGCTGACCGTCGAGGTAAGAACCGGAAGCAGGACGTACGAGCGCGTCGAGATCAGCCGGTTAATCCTCCAGATGGAAGACGAAAATGCCGTTCTGGCCGCCGCTCCCATCATACGCTCACTGCTGGAAAGGAATCACGACCAGGAAGACTACGACGTAAAGGTTCCGCTGGAACTTATCGAGCAGAAGAAAAAGCAAATGTTCCTCTGGAACGTCATGCTGGTAACGATCGCGTCGGTGTCGCTGCTGGTCGGAGGGATCGGAATAATGAACATCATGCTGGCGACGGTGGTCGAGCGGACGCGCGAGATCGGCGTCCGTCGTGCGCTCGGCGCAAAACAGTGGGACATCATAGCCCAGTTCCTGGTCGAGGCTGTAACGCTGACGACCGTCGGCGGCGTCATCGGTATCGGCGCGGGCATCTCCCTGCCGTGGCTGATCCGGCGGTATCTGGAATTCCCGACGGAGACTTCTGTCTGGACGATCCTGCTGCCGTTTCTTATGGCGGTGTCAGTAGGACTGATCAGCGGCATATACCCCGCCATGCGAGCCGCAAAACTCGACCCGATCACCGCGCTCAGACACGAATAAGAATCAGGGCACGAACCCGGAGCAGTTCACGTTTGCTTGTATCGGGCGGGCGAATTCTGGTATGCTCTGTCGCGCCTCTGCCGGCATCGGTATTCGACTAAAACGATATAACACGAAAGGACAATCAACAATGGGCGGATTTTTCGGCGTCGCATCAAAAGACGATTGCATTGACGACCTGTTTTACGGTACAGACTATCATTCCCACCTCGGTACGAAACGCGGCGGACTGGCGGTGTGGAACACAAACGGCTTCACACGATTCATTCATAACATCGAGAACGCACAGTTCCGCACGAAATTCGAAGACGACGTCCCGCAACTGAAGGGAAACACGGGCATCGGCGTCATCAGCGATTACGAAGATCAGCCTCTGATTATAGGCTCACACCTGGGTACGTATGCAATCGTAACCGTCGGAGTAATCAGTAACGCCGACGAACTCGCCCAAAAAGCGTTCGGGAAAAAAACCACCCATTTTTCCGAAATGAGCGGCGGGGAAATCAACCCGACCGAACTCGTCGCAACACTGATAAACCAGCAGGAGACTTTCGAAGACGGCATCCGGAACGTTCTCGAATCCATCGAGGGGTCGTGCTCGCTACTTCTGGCGACCAGGGAGGGCGTCTATGCCGCACGCGACAAACTCGGAAGGACGCCCGTCGTTATCGGAGCCAAGCCCGGCGCGCGGGCGGCTACGCTGGAAACCTGCGCGTTCGAAAACCTGGATTACGAAGTGCACTCCTATCTCGGACCCGGCGAGATCGTGCGTATGACGGCAGACGGCGTCGAGCAGTTGGCCCCGCCCGGCGAGAAGATGCAGATATGCGGCTTCCTGTGGGTCTATTACGGATACCCTGCCTCATGTTACGAAGACATCAACGTCGAGGCCGCCAGGAATCGCTGCGGCGCGCTGCTGGCGAAAAATGACGACGTTGACGTCGATTTCGTCGCCGGGATTCCCGATTCGGGGACCGGACACGCCATCGGATACGCAAACGCAGCCGGCGTCCCCTACGGCAGACCGTTCGTCAAGTACACACCCACCTGGCCAAGGAGTTTCATGCCGCAGAACCAGGATACACGCGACCTGGTAGCCAAGATGAAACTCATTCCCGTGCGGGAACTGATAAAGGGCAAGCGGCTGCTGTTCTGCGAAGACTCCATCGTCCGCGGAACGCAGTTGAAGGACACCATTCGGCGGCTTTACGACAGCGGAGCGCGCGAGGTTCACATGAGGCCGGCGTGCCCGCCGCTGGTCTATGGCTGCAAATTCCTGAACTTCTCCCGGTCAAAATCCGAAATGGACCTCGCCGCTCGCAGGGCAATCGCGGAAATCAAAGGCCAGGCCGAGGAGGGCCTGGAAGAATACGCCTGTAACGGTTCCGAAAAATACTGCCGGATGCTCGAAAAAATCCGCGAGCGATTGAATCTTACTTCGCTGAAGTATCAGACGCTGGAGAATCTCATCGAGGCCATAGGCCTGCCGAGGGAAAAGGTCTGCACCTACTGCTGGAACGGCGCGGAAGAGTAAACCGTAGCACGAAAAGTTAATGTGCCGGAGGGAGATAAACGAGCCGCGACCGTGAGGGAGCGGTCAGACCAGTGCGAAAGTCTTAGCGACCGCTCCTTTACAGTCGCGGCTCGTAAGGTGTTCACGATGAGTTGTTCGGTGGCGTTGTTTTTCTGTTCGCCTTACGACTTCGTAACAAGTTTTTTCTTTGTCCATTCCTTACGCTGACCCTCAAGCCGTTTGAGAAGTTTGTCCATCGCTTTGGCGGCATCGCCATTGAGGACCTTTCGCAAGCCGTCGAGGCGATTGAGCATCTTCATGTCCCATCCAAGGTTCAGTCGTAGCCTGCCGGTTCCCTCGGAAGAAATCTGCATTTCATAACACCGGGCTATGGGCGCAGGGGCAACGCTTCCTTTTTCAATGCTTACCGCCTGCGCCAGAACACCGTCTGCTGCCAAGTGGTCGATTATCCTGATTATGTCCTGTTTTTTCGTGATACGGACGTGGGTGATGTGTCCCATTCGCATGACGTTCGGGTTAGGCTTGCCGGCAACAGCAACGGCTCGGACATCCGCAGGCACAGGTTGCTTGCCTCCCCCGCCTTTGCCCAGTACTCGGACTTCCTGACGGGACCACACCAAGATTAGGGTAGGATATGGCGACTTGCCCGGCAGCGGCTTCGGGACGCGATAACACAACACCAGTTCAAAATCTCCCTTGTCGAGGCTGGCCTTGAGTTTCTTAACGCGCTGGGCGGTTAGGTCGTCCTTGACATTCACGGTCAGCGTTAAGGTCTTGGCGGGCGGCTTGTTCTTCTCCCATCCCCTCTTGTATTCCAGCGTCAGTTTGGCTGTTCCGGGTTTTTTGGCGGTGAAGGTGAAAACGTACTTCCCCCCGCCGCCAACGCGGTGACGCATAAGCCTCCTGCCTCTGCCGCCCGCAGGCATGGGAGGCTGGTCCGAAACATATTTCACCTTGCCGACCTGCCCAAGCGCATCGCCTTCGATTTCCCCGACCACCCACGAATATCCGGTCGTTACATTACCCTTCAGGCGAATGATGATATTCTGCCCAACGGTGGCAGAGACCGTCTTACCATTGAACGGTTCGTCCAGTTCCAGCGTGCGGAGGTAGGACGGAACAGATTTCGCTGGCGACGGCAGCAGCCGACCTGCGGGTGGCGCGTTCACGCATTCAATCGGCTCCCATCCGGCAGTAGCGGTGCCCCGTACAAATATCATCATCCCCCACGGCGTCTTGATTCGGTCCCACTTCTTAATGTTATCGGCAACGGACTTTCCGTCATATCTCAACCGGTTAGTAGCCACTCTGCCACTAGAACAACCGAGGGCGGGGTGATATCTCTTAAAAGCATGATCGTACCTCCACTTCCCTGATGTGTACGTACCGGGTTTGCTTAGGTTGATCTTAGCCGGTTGCGTGGTGGGTCTTGGTTTCTCGATGGCTTGCCGTTTCGCGTCTTTCAGCGGCGCGCGACAATGCTCGCACTGACCCAGTTTGGCCGAGCATTTCCTGCACAACTTGTGCGCCCCGCTGCCGGTGAATCCGCCGCACTCGACGCACTTGCCGACGGACATTATGAACATCTTACCCTTGCACTTTTCGCACAGTTCAGCCCCTGCCGGTGCGGCCAGCACCAGTACAGTCAATACACTCAACGCAATCGCAATTCGTTTCATAATCCTGCTCCTCATTGTTTTTACGCACAACAATCCCCATATTCCCTGCAATATACGGTTAGACGCTTCGTTTATGTAAATGGTTTCAATGTTTTTTATAATTTATGTAATTCGTGGTTCATTTTTGCTCATTAGTGAAACATATCGTAGTTTTGAGAAGAGGGATACTTTATGCCTGCGAAGGCGAATTGGAGGGTGTTCAAATGCGATACTGGCTCGGAAGACCGTTGTTGATGCTGGCTGTGATTATGCTCGTGCTCGGAGCAATTTCCGTTTACTGGCTCCGTAGCGGACCATCGCCAGCAAGTGCGAACGACGATCAGTCTGCCCGAACCGCCCATTACAGGCAGGTCGAGCGGACAATAGACGACATGGAAAACGGACGATAAAAAGCAACCAAATTGCGGATTGCAGACCCGTCAGGGCTGACCGTGGCGGGTCTGAAATCCGCAATCCGCAATCAAAAAACCCTGCCGAAATGGCCGATTGATGGGTAAATGCGGAGTAATCCGCCGCCAGCCCATCCTATAACCCACTCCAGCCAAAGCACTTACGCTTCTGGCCCGCCCTTTGCACACTCTTGTAAAGAGCAACAAGCCCCCCGCATTGCGGGGGGATTATCCCCCGACGGTGCGGGGAAGGATTATCCCCCGACAGTGCCGGGGGCTTTCAGGAGTATGCAATGCGTCTGGATAAATTGACAGTCAAAGCCTCCGAAGCGATAGCCTCGGCACAGGGCGAAGCCTCACAGCAAGGCCACGCCGCCGTCGGTCCGCTTCACCTCCTATATACCCTGATAAATCAGGAAGGCGGAATCGTCGCCCCGCTTCTGGAGAAAGTCGGCGTCGGCGCTGAACGTGTGCGCGAAGTAACCGAGGCAGAACTTTCCCGCATGCCGAGCCAATCCGCCCAAGCCGGCATGGGCATGGAACCGGCCCTCAATGAAGTGCTCAACCGCGCCGAGACCGAAGCGAAAAAACTCGGCGACGAATATACATCCACCGAACATTTTCTACTCGCACTGGCGGAGGTCGATTCGCCAGCGAAGGATGTCCTCTCGACGCTGGGCGTGAACAGCGGCGAGATCCTCGCAGCCATGAAGGACATTCGCGGCTCACAAAGCGTTACAGACGCAAACCCCGAAGATAAATACCAGGCGCTCAAGCGTTACGGAATGGACCTGGTGGAAATGGCCAAGGCCGGCAAACTCGACCCGGTCATCGGGCGCGACGACGAAATCCGCCGCTGCATGCAAGTCCTGAGCCGACGGACGAAGAACAATCCCGTCCTCATCGGCTCGCCCGGCGTGGGCAAGACCGCCATCGTCGAAGGACTCGCACAGCGGATCGTCAACGGCGACGTGCCGACAGGCCTGGCCGGTAAAACCGTCATCGCTCTGGATATAGGCGCGCTGCTGGCGGGGGCGAAGTTCCGAGGCGAATTCGAAGACCGACTCAAAGCCGTCATAAAAGAAGTCGTCGATGCCGACGGGCAGATAATCCTCTTCATCGACGAGTTGCACACCGTCGTAGGAGCAGGAGCCGCAGAAGGTGCAATTTCGGCGGGTAATATCATCAAACC
>JAUVIQ010000215.1 GCA_030592655.1 Planctomycetales bacterium
AACGGGATGTGGCAGTACTGCGACAGTTACCCCGGCGCGCGGATTACCGAGTGCGAGAAGCCGCCGTTCATTCCGGCAGAGAATGAGTGCTATTGCCAGAAGTTCGAGATAGGCGGCCAGTCGGGCACGTACATTGAGACGGCTGCCCACGTCGATGCGACCGTTGCGCCGGTAGTCGATATTCCGCTCGATGAACTGTTTATGGACGTGGCAATCATAAAGTTGCCGCCGAAGGGGCCTCTTGAAAAAGTAACCCTGGTCGATCTTGAGGCCGCCGAACCCGACATCCGAAAAGGCGACGGCGTCATTATCGGAACCGGATGGGACAAAAAATGGCGGGATGCGGATTTTATCGAGGCAAGCCCCTATATATCGCGCGAGGCTGCCGATTGGTTGTTCGATAAAGAGATAAAACTGCTTGGCTCCGATTTACCGAGGTTCGATAACATTCAGGCTTGGGAGTTTCCGTGGGAGCGGCTGTGGCGTGATGCGAAGTTCCTGCTTGCTCCGGTGGTGAACCTGGATAGTGTCCGCCGGAAGCGGGCGAAGTTGTGCGCCTTCCCGATTAAGGTCGAGGGCGCTATGGGTACGCCCTGCCGGGCGGCGATATTCGAGGATTGGGAATGATGAACAGGATCGAAAGATTACGTGAGAAGATGGTCGATGGGGCTTACAAGGCCCATCGGGTCAGGATGTCGCTGACCGTTCTTGACGACGCCGAAGTCGCCGCAGCGCCGCATGTCATCAGAAAGGCCAGGGCGCTGGAGAAACTGCTGGCGGAGATGCCGGTCTATGTTCAGCAAGACGAACTGATCGTCGGTTTCAGAACTCTCTTCGACCTGCCGGACTACATTACCTCCGAGGAGATGGAACACCGAAACCCTCATATCGAGACGGCCGGTCGGCTGCACATTTTCGATTACGTCTATAACCTCTGCCAGGACGGACGGGGCTACGGTACAGCCAACGGCGTCGTCCCCGGACATCACAACGTGCTTGCCAAAGGCTTCAACGGCATAAAGGTCGATGCCGGCAGGAAAATCGACCAGTTGCTCGCCGAAGGCGCCGGCGACGAAAGTGAGCAGGTACAGTTTCTCAAGGCGGTCGAGATCGTCTGCGACGCCGTCGTAATGTTCGCAGCCCGCTATGCCGACGAGGCCGAGAGGCTCGCGGCGGTTGAAACCGACCGGCAGCGCAAGGGCGAACTGGAGGCGATAGCAAAGGTCTGCCGGAACGTTCCCGGAAATGTTCCGCGCTCGTTCCACGAAGCGCTCCAAGCCGTGTTTTTTACGCACATGGTCGCCTGGTCCGAGGGCGGATACCTCGTCCCGCTGGGAAGGTTCGATCAGTATGTCTATCCCTTCTACAAGGCCGACATTGACAGCGGCGCGATCACCCCCGACGAGGCACAGGAACTGCTGGATTGTCTCTTTGTGAAATTCAACACCGACCAAGACAAGACGCACGGAAAACCCAGTTACTACGCCGATACGGGATGCACGATGGTACTGGGCGGACAGACGCCCGCCGGCGACGATGCGACCAACGACGTAACCTATATGGTCCTGAAGGGCGTCGAGACGGTCAGGATGGCCGATCCGAAATTGCGGGCGAGATTCCATACCGGTAGTCCGGACGAGTACGTTCGCGCCGCCTGCGAATTGATTAAACAGGGGATGGGCACGCCGTCGATCGAAAACGACGAAACGATAATCCCCGCATTAGAGAAACTCGGATATCGGACCGAGGACGCGCGGGATTACGCCATCGCCGGATGCTGGGAGATAATCACTCCAGGCCGAAGCAGCGAGAAGCAGGGCGGGGCTGTAAAAATGCCATACTGTCTGGAATGGGTGTTCAACGACGGAGCGAATTTCATCAGCGGTCAAAAGTGGGGGGCCGACACGCCGGAGTTGGCGTCCCTTGCCACGTTCGATGATTTCTTCGAGGCATTCAGGAAGCAGATAGCATACTACGTCAGCCGGATGGTGGAAAACCATAACAAGGCCGAATGGGCGCCGATGCCGTTTATTTCGGCTACGCTGGACGACTGCATCGAACAGGCCAAAGACATCTGCGACGGAGGCGCACGCTACAACGACATCGGTTTCCAGTTGACCGGAATAGCGAATATGGCCGACGCCTTACTCGTCATCAAGCGACTGGTGTATGAGGACAAGAAACTGACCCTTCAGGAGATGAGGGACATATTAATCAGTAACTATGAGGGGCGGGAAGACCTTCGGCAGCGGATACTCACGAAATTCGCCAAGTTCGGCAACGACGATGACGAAGTTGACCTGCTGGCAGGGGAGATAGGTCGGTGTTTTGCCGGCGAGGTCTCCCGGCACAGGACCCGTCTGGGCGGGCATTTCAGGCCCAGGATATCCACCGGCGGCGATCATGCGTTCACCAAGGCTTTCGGCGCTTCACCGGACGGAAGGAAGGCGGGAGAACGGTTTGCCGTCAGTGCCTCGCCCGCTCCCGGGCGCGACCTGAAGGGTCCCACAGCGGTCATTAAATCGGTGGCCAAACTGGACCTGGAAACGTCCAACGGAGGGGCGAACCTCGATATGATGTTCCATCCGGCGGCTCTGGCGGGTAATGAGGGCACCGAAAAACTGATGGCGCTCGTGCGGACTTTCGTCCAACTGGGGGGAATGCAACTCCAGGTCAACGTGGTAAGCAACGAAACGCTCACCGAAGCCCGCAAGCACCCGGAAGACTACCGCCATCTGGTGGTGAGGGTCTATGGGTTCACCACCTACTTCACTCAACTGCTTCCCGAATTGCAGGACCATCTGATTACGCGGAGCGAGTACGAATACAGTGCATAGTAGAAAAAGTGGAATGGTCTTCGACATAAAAAGGTTCGCTGTCCATGATGGGCCGGGGATAAGGACCACTGTCTTCCTGAAGGGTTGTCCGCTGCGGTGCATCTGGTGTCATAACCCCGAATCAATGCTCCACAAACCTGAAATTGCATTCCACCCGGACAAGTGCATCCACTGCGGGCGGTGCCTGGAGGTCTGCCCGCTTGATGAGGGGCGGAAACTCGACCGCGAGTTCTGCACCGGCTGCGGCGCTTGCACGGAGGTCTGCCCGTCCGGCGCAAGAGTCCTCTGCGGACGGGAACTCTCCGTGGACGAAGTTATGGCTGAAGTCGTCTCCGATAAGCCCTTCTACGACAACTCCGGCGGAGGCGTAACGATTTCGGGCGGGGAACCGCTTGCCCAGCCGGCCTTTGCCTGCGAGATTCTTCGCTCCTGCCGCAACGAGTCGATACACACCGTCCTCGATACTACCGGCTGCGCCGAGTGGGACGTTCTGGCAGAGGTGGCGTCCCAAGCCGACCTTGTTCTCTACGACCTCAAATGCGCCGATCCCCGACAACACTACGACCTGGCCGGCGTTTCGAATGAGATGATCCTTGAGAATGCTCGCAGGCTTGCCGAGACGGGCAAGCCGATGATCGTTCGCATTCCCGTGATTCCCGGATATACCGATTCGGACGAGAACATCGGGAATATCGGTAAGTTCGTCTCCAGCCTCGGCGATTCGGTGAGATACGCGGAATTGCTTTCCTACAACAGGCTAGCCGAGACCAAGTATCAACAGTACGGTTATAGCGATTACAAACTTATGGGACTGGACCCCCCGGGTCGGACCGAACTGCTCGCACTGGCGGAAATACTGACTTCCTTCGGTATCTGGGTTTGTCTCGGCGGCGATATAATTCGTAAATAGGAGTAAATAGGGACAGCCACCTATTTTTTCTAGTAAATAGGTAGTAAATAGGGACAGCCACCTATTTTTTCTTGACTTGTTGCTGTTAGTGGTTTATTTTTCCTTCCATGCCACGTATAGCCAGAACGGTTATTTCGGGTTGCCCGCACCATATCACTCAGCGAGGCAACAACCGCCAGGATGTGTTCTTTGTCGATGATGATCGTCGCGTGTATCTGGAGACACTCAAGGCTCAGTCCGACCGCTTTGGCCTCAAAGTGCAGGGGTATTGCCTGATGAGAAATCACATCCACCTCGTAGCCACGCCGCAGACGCCCGATTCGCTGGCCAATGCCGTCGGACGGACGCATTGGCTGTACACCAAATACGTCAATCGCCTGCACGGGCGAAGCGGCCACCTGTGGCAGAACCGCTTCTATTCCTGCGGGCTGGATGATAGGCACTTCTGGACGGCATTGGCCTACGTTGAACGGAATCCGGTTCGGGCTGGGCTTGTGCGTCGGGCATGGCGTTATCCCTGGAGCAGCGCGTCGGGCCACTGCGGCCTGCCCGACAAGACCGGCCTGCTCGACCTTCGCCGGTGGTTTGAAATGACGGCGGATATGGATTGGTCGGAGGTGCTGACCGGGCCGATGGAAACGGATCAGGTCGCCCGGCTGCGATTGTACACCAGCAGAGGACGCCCGCTCGGCAGCGACAAGTTCATCAGTAAATTGGAGACACTTTTAGGCCGACGGCTCCGGCCGCTACCGGTAGGACGTCCAAAAAAGAAAAAGCAGGAGCAGAAATAGGTGGCTGTCCCTAATATTTGTCCCTAATATTCCTAATATTCTAATATTCCTAATATTCCCTAATATTCGTCCCTAATATTCCTGGTCGAGAATCGGAGTAAGAGATATGTTAAAGGTGATTAATGCAAGATTTGCTGGCCGTTTCTCGTGTGTCGTGCTGGTCGTGGCCTGTTTGGCCCTGTCGGGGTGCGGTGAGCCGCCCATCCGGACGGTGCGAACCCGTCCCGATAAGTGGGGGGTGTATGGGGAGCATCGCATGAAGGGGGAGAAAACGCTCAGTATAGTCCTGCGCCAAGTGGGCCAGAAGCAGGCGATTCCTGTTCGGCTGGAGACAAGGGGGCTGAACATGACTGACACGACAGAAACGTACAAGGTCTACATTACGGAGGTCGGCTCCGCCCCCACGTGGGG
>JAUVIQ010000058.1 GCA_030592655.1 Planctomycetales bacterium
GGACTCTGCCAACTCGCAAGAGGATGTATAGAGTCTGACGCCTGCCCGGTGCCGGAAGGTTAAGGAAGTAGGTCATTTCGATTCGTCGAGAGAAGCTTACGACTGAAGCCCCGGTAAACGGCGGCCGTAACTATGACGGTCCTAAGGTAGCGAAGTTCCTTGTCGGGTAAGTTCCGACGTGCATGAATGGCGTAACGACTGGAGCAGTGTCTCAAGGACGGACTCGGTGAAATTATAGACGCGGTGAAGATACCGCGTACCCGCGGCAAGACGGAAAGACCCCGTGAACCTTTACTGTAGCTTGGTATTGGTGCCTTGTTGCACATGCGTAGGATAGGTGGGAGGCGTTGAAATCCCGGTTCAGGCCGGGATGGAGCCATCCTTGAAATACCACCCTTGTGTTATGAGTCGCCTAACTTCGTACCGTGAATCCGGTCGAGGGACAGTGCTAGGTGGGCAGTTTGACTGGGGCGGTCTCCTCCCAAAGAGTAACGGAGGAGTTCAAAGGTCTTCTCAGCACGGTTGGCAATCGTGCGTTGAGTGCAAGGGCACAAGAAGGCTTAACTGCGAGACCTATAAGTCGAGCAGATGCGAAAGCAGGACCTAGTGACCCGGTGGTTCCGTGTGGAAGGGCCATCGCTTAACAGATAAAAGGTACTCCGGGGATAACAGGCTTATCTCCCCCGAGCGTCCAAAGCGACGGGGAGGTTTGGCACCTCGATGTCGGCTCGTCGCATCCTGGGGCTGAAGGCGGTCCCAAGGGTTTGGCTGTTCGCCAATTAAAGCGGCACGCGAGCTGGGTTCAGACCGGCGTGAGCCAGGTCGGTCCCTATCTGCCGTGGGCGTAGGAATTTTGAGAGGATTCTTCCTTAGTACGAGAGGACTTGGAAGGACTGACCTCTGGTGCACCAGTTGTCGCGCTAGCGGCACGGCTGGATAGCTATGTCGGGAAAGGATAACCGCTGAAAGCATCTAAGCGGGAAGCCCACCTCAAGATTAGAATTCCATGTCTCATTTGAGACGGGAGTCCCCTGGAAGACTACCAGGTTGATAGGCCGGAAGTGTAAGGCGCGAAATCGCTTCAGCTAACCGGTACTAACGGACGATTGCTTGATCACATTTATCATGGGCCTATAAAAAGCCCATGCCGCTCAGCGCGGTGAACCTCATGCTACCTCTGTGTTTATAATTTCCAATTTCCGATTTGCAATTTCCAATTGATAAAGAGAAAAAGAGAAGCGGACGAAGATGTTTTTCGATTGGAAATCGGCAATCCCATAGGGACAGGTTGAAAATTGGAAATCGAAAGGTCTCGTCAGGCCCACCGGCCTGCCGGGGCAGTGGCGGTGTCGATACACTACGGGAAACACCTGTTCCCATCTCGAACACAGTAGTGAAGACGTAGTGGCCGATGATACTGCATTAGCGGGAAAGTAGGTTAACGCCGCCTTATTACCACAGGCCTCCGGGTGAAAGTCCGGAGGCCTTTGCTTTTGCGCCGCCGGCGCACCGTGCAGGCAGGCAGGATTTTCCGGGAACTTGTGAGCCCCATAAGCGTCAATATGAATATAATGCTTACAGACACAATCACATGAAGGAGATTCTTGATATGCTGTTTCCGACGGTTAAATTTGGGCCATTTGCAGGCGGGATATTCGGATATGCTCTGGTAACCTTGATGTTTGCACAGTTGGGTTGTGTCGCCGGATGCGGCGCCGGCGTGACAACGCTTGAGATCAGACGTGCCTCCGAACCCGTGACAATCGACGGCAAGGTCGGTCTTACGGAGTGGGCCATGGCTCAGAAGATAAGGCCGACCCAAGTAACATGCGGTGCAGGAGGTGAAGACACTACCATTCGACTTCTGTATGACGACAACTGGCTCTACGTGGCGGTGCGGTGCAGCGACAGTCTTATTACCGACGGCTCGGATGACTTCTGGAAAAACGATTCGGTGCGAGTGAACTTCAGAATGGGCGTTGTCGAAGCTGACGATTCGTGCCGATTCGTCTTCACGGTTACGCCTGGCGGCCTCGTATCCGCACGTTTCCACAAGGGAAGAAGGCCGCCGATGGGAGAGTTTATAGATTTCACCAAGCCGCTCGAATCACGGTTGTCCCGTGTTGCTTGTACTATCGACGAGAGCGGATGGGTGATGGAGATTGCTCTCTCGTGGGCTGCGATTCACCCGTTGCCGATACCCCCGGAGCCATTCAGTGTTTTCATCAAGCGAAGAAACATCAACGGCGAGAACATTGAGGTGGCGGATTGGCCGTATGACGAGACGGTCAAGTTCCATTTCGCAGGCACTGGGCAGTAAAACAGTGGCCCAACAAACCACTTGGACGAACAGATAGGCCGGTATCCCAGGGATATCTGTTCGCATGCCGGACACAAAAGTCAAGCCGCAACGGCCGATGATACTGCATTAGCGGGAAAGTAGGTCAACGCCGCCTTATACCAAAGGCCTCCGGGGTAATCTCCGGAGGCCTTTGCTTTGCGCAAAACCGGCGTGAGGGAATATGGTACAAAGAGCCGCTCCCTCCGGTGGCTGTGATCATTGATTATGAAGGCGGTGTTTTATAGAATCAGTCTGTTCCGCTGCGTAGTAAGATATATCAACGAGATAGTCTGACATTGGAAAGGATGAGGCATGATGAACAAGATAAGGCATTTCTATGGATTGCTGTTTATTACTGTTGCCGTGGCTTTCTGTGCGGCGGTTCCGCAGGTTCAGGCACAAGCGCCGAAGGCGGCAAGAGATGCCGGCCTGATCGGGATGATACCGAAAGAGGCAGTTTTCTATCTTGAACGGCGGGGGCACCAGGCTGTCAGGAAGGTATTTCTCGCATCAAACCTCGGCAAGATGGCCTCCGACGACGCCATCAACCAGTTCGTTCACGGTTCGCGCGTTCAAATCGGGAAAATGATCGTTCGGAACATGTTCGATCTGGATGAAAAGCAGGCGATCGCCAGGCATCAGCAAATACTGCATAAGTTGCTACTACCGTTCTGGCACAATCCCAGCGCCATGTTCGTGGTTTTGGAAAACGATATGAAATCATCCAAACCGGGCATGGGGTTTATCTGCGTTACGGGTAAATACGCCAAGGAAACCAGATCCGCACTTGAGTTACTGATGAAGATTGGCGTACCCCCGGCCGGCACAGAAAGCACCCGCCAGTCGTTCACCCATAAAAGCGGGGCAATCACTTGGAAGGGAGTCGCCAAGCGACATTCGGTATTCAATCTCGCCAACGACCGACTCAAAAAAAGCGACAGCCTCTTCATGGTTCACTGGGCAAAGGACGTCCTTTATGTAGCCACCAGCCTCCGCGCCGCCGACGCCCTTGGCCGAACATTCACGAAGGGCGGAAAACCAAAGAATAAAATCCACTCTCAAAACCTCCGGGTCGTGATGAAAAAAACCGCCCTGAAAGATTGGGCATTCCGCTGGTATTTCGATGTCGAGATGCTGATGAAGAAGATCAAGGACGATGATGCACGACTATACTTCAAGGCCCTTGGTTTTGACGACGTTCGCGGCATGGGCGGCGTCGGTGGATACGCCGACAAAGTTTATACGCGGCTGACTTATGTATATGCCCCCAAAGCCGACGGCGGACTGGTCCGGATATTTAAGCCCGGCGGGTCATACAAGGCTGCCTTTGCAATGACGCCGAGCGAATCGACCTTCTGCCTGGCGGGACAGTTGGATAAAAAGGCGCTGACGAAAATGGTAACGGCCATGGTTATGGCCTCAAAGGGAATGCCGTTTGGGGGAAAAACCGAGATAACGGTGGAGGGTGTTGGAGGACCCGTAATCAAACCGGCCGAGAAGAAGGTCGATGAAAAGACTGCGGAAATCATCAAGCAGATTGAGGTCTTGATTGCTGCGTCGGACGGCAATGTAGCCGGTTTTGTTACGGAATTGCAGGCGATGGTTGGGATGATGATGGGCGGCGGCGGGCCTCCGGTCGGTGTGATGCTCGGCATCAAAGACCGCGCCAAGGCGGTCAAGGCCATTGAAGAATTGATTAATCTTGTCGGTGGAGCGGATCGGCAGAATGTTGAAGGTGGCGTCGAAGGCAAACCGGTCCGGGCCAAGCAATATCGAAACATTCCCATCCGCCATATCGGTGAGATGGTCCGCATTGCCGTCATGAAGGATCGCGCCGTAATCGCCCTCAACGATAATGCGCTCAAATCTGCGATAGACACTGCTCTCGACAAAACCGGCGGGTTCGAGCAGGACAGCAAAGGCGAAAAATTACTGAAACTTACCGGCGACGGATCGGGAATCTTCGTGATGGACCTTGCCGCAATTACAAAACTGTTCTGGCCGATGCTGATGCAGAGCGTCCAGTCGGAAGGCGCACAGGAGTATTTTCCTTTAGTTTCACTTCCATCGACCAACAAACTGGTCCGAATGCTCGGGCCTGAGATCGCGGTATTCAAGCCCGACCGCGAGGGTCTGCTGATGAAAAGCCGGGGGAAAATTCCATTCTCCACGAAGTTCATGTTGTTCTATCCGATGATCGGGATGCTCATGTGTGGTTTTTGATACCATTCATGCCGGTATAGGGAAAAATCTTGTATATGATAAAACGCCGCTGACTGGCTCGGATATCGCCGAAGCCTTTCGCCGGGTTGGATGGGAATCCGTCGAGGTCGCGTAATTGTTGTGTTTCACATTCGCAGAGTGAATTGCTTTCCGTCCTTTTCCAGCACGACGTGGTGTTTTCCGACGGTAACGACTTTCGCGCCGTCGATGTTGTCCCCGACGGTTACCATGTGGCCGTTGACGATGGCGTAGCCTTTTCCGCCGGACGCCAGGATTGCGCTGATGGTGAATTTGTCGGAAACCGGTTGGTGGGCGGAGTTTTTTTCGCTGGTGTCGGGTTGAACTGCCTCATCAGGTTCGGGCGGTGATGTGGTTTCGGGCGTTTGGGCGGCGCTGCGATTGAGGGCGTCGGTGAGAGCCTGTTGCAGTGCGGCGAAGGTGGGTTCTTCCGGCGTCTCTTTGGGTATGGCTTTGGCTTCTTCGGTCGAAGGCGGCGTTTGCGTTTCGAGCGTTGCTGTGGCTCCACCGGCTTCGGCTTCGACGGGGCCTCGCTGGTCAGGCGGGAGCGTCAGGTGCATTATCACCGCCACCGAAGCGATTACGCAGACACCCAGTGCGGCAGCGCCTCGCAGGCTCGTTTGCTTTGTCCGTAAAAGGCGCGAAATATCTTCTTCCGCCGCTTTATCGGACGTGGTCGGCCTACCAGTGACCTTATCGTCATAAAGATGCTTTATGCCGTGCGTCGAACGTTTGGCGACCGGCGTTTTTTCGCTTCGACCGATTACTTCGGCCCGCTTGAGTGCTTCATTTATCAGGCTCATCAGGCAGCCTCCTTCATATCGCCGATGGCAAGTCGGACTGTTTCGGCATTGATGCTTTCAGTTCCGTTCAGGAATCCCGCCAGGAGTGTCCTGTCGCTGATAGCGTTTATCAGTCTGGGCGTCCCGCCGGAGTAGTTATATATCTCGTCGATTGCTTCTTCGTTGAATTTCACCGCTTCGCCTGCGCCGGCGACTCTCATGCGATGGTGAAGGTACTGGGCCGTCTCGTTCCGGTCCATCGGCAAGAGGTGATAGCGAACCGTTATCCGCTGCGACAACTGCCGGAGGGTCGGGTTGTTAATCTTCAGGCGCAGTTCCGGCTGACCTACCAGCACGATCTGGAGCAGTTTGCGCGAATCCGTCTCCAGGTTGCTCAGGAGGCGGATCGTCTCCAGCAGTTCCTTCGACATGTCCTGCGCCTCGTCGATGACGAGAACGGCGTCGCGTTCAGCCTCGTTGACTGCCAGCAGGAAACGGTTGAGCCGGGTAATGCAGCTCAGGCGGTCGCGGCAGTGAGCGCCGATACCGAATTCCGCCACAATTGCTTTCAACAGTTGCGTAGCCGTCAGCATCGGATTGAGGATCAATGCGGTGTGATAATTCTCGCCCAGGCTATTCAGCAGTTTTCGGCACAGCATGGTCTTTCCCGCTCCGACCTCCCCGGTCAGCAGGACGAACCCCTTCCGCTGCCGAATACCGAAAAGCAGGTGATTCAAAGCCGTACGATGCCGGGAAGTCGGATAAAGGAATTTCGGATCAGGAGTTACGCTGAACGGAAGTTCCTTCAACTTGTAATGATTCAGGTACATTTTCATTCCTTATAGCCCGGATATACCGCTGCGTGTTTCGTATCGTCAAATTGACTGACCCACTTGACCAACAAAGACCGCATATTCGTTACAATCGGAATTGACAGAAAAATTAGCAGGGATGCAGGGGATGCACGGGATAAGAATTTAGATAAAGAAAAAAAAAGAAAAAAGTCTTTATCCCCTGTATCCCCTGCATCCCTGCTAATTCTTTGCCCGATTGGAATCTGGACTTTCCTTTCCGTTTGGGCGATAAATGGGCCGGTGAAATTATGGCAAGCCGATACGAAACCTTCGATACGTCGCGCCTGACACTCAAGCCTCTGGCTGAGCGGGAAAACCTCGTGCATATTTCGGACCTCCTGAAACCAGGCCAGACAGACGAGTCTTTCGAGCATGAATACCTGGGCGCACTGGCTGAGCAGATTGTGCAATCTCGAAGCCGCGGCGGTTCGGTCGTGCTGATGATGGGCGCGCACGTCATAAAGGACGGGCTTAGCCGATACGTCATCGACCTGATGCGTCGAGGGCTTATCGATGTCGTCGCGATGAACGGAGCGGGCATCATTCACGATTATGAACTGGCGAGGATCGGAGCGACCAGCGAATCCGTCGCCAAGTACATCCGTGCCGGTCAGTTCGGCCTGTGGGCTGAAACGGGACGACTCAATGACGTTGTCGCCGCCGCTGCCGATGAGGGCCTGGGGCTTGGCGAAGCCGTCGGACGTGAAATCGCCGAAGGCGATTATCCCCACAGCGACGTCAGCATCTTCGCAGCCGGTTACGAACTCGGCATTCCCGTTACCGTTCACGTTGGCATCGGCTACGATATTATCCACGCTCACCCCAACTTCAACGCGTCGGCCTTCGGAACCGCCAGCGGGCGGGACTTCCTCATTTTCGCCAGATTTATCGAAAACCTCGAAGGCGGCGTGCTGATGTGCTACGGCTCTGCTGTGATGGCTCCGGAGGTCTATCTCAAAGCCCTTTCGATGGCCCGGAACGTCGCAGAAGCCGAGGGGCGGGAAATCCGACATTTCACAACGGCGGTGTTCGATCTGATGGCCCTGCCGGCGGATTTGACCACCACTCCGCCGGACACCGAGCCTGCCTACTACTACAGGCCTTTCAAGACGATCCTCGTCCGCACGGTTTCCGACGGCGGGGAGAGTTTCTACATCCAGGGCCTGCATCGCGCCACAATGCCCGCCCTGCACAAACAAATCCTCGCACGTTTGAAATAGGATGATTACCGGGCCGAAACGGAACGAAACGGGCCAATTCGGGCCGATTCGGGCCAATTGGGAACCATTGGGAACGATTGGGGCCAATTCGGGCCAAAAGCAAAACCCGTAACTCTTTGGCGTGCAAGCAGTTACGATTTTTGGTGTCATTTTTTCGTCCATTTTCAAAAATCCGCCATTGCCTATCTTGCCTAAACGGCCCAAGTTGCCGTTGAGTTGACTGGTTGATCGGTTGATTGGTTGATTGGTTCATCTGTTTTTCTTTTCTTCTTTTCTTCTTTTCTTCTTTTCTTCTGTTCCCAAGTCCCTGTTCCCAAATCCCTAGTCCCTATTCTCTCTGTATTAACTTTTGCGTTCGCGTTTGCGCGCGCAAACGCGAACGCAAAACGGATTGCGTCGTCATAAGTCCTTGGTGGCCTTAGTAAATGTTTTTTTGGAATTTTTCGTCTCTCCTATTTTTACGTTCACGTTTGCGCGCGCATACGTGAACGCAGCGCGGTCAAGTGGCCTGCCCCCATTTTATGTACCACCTGCATGGGAATTGACTTTCCTTTTGCTGATAAGGATAATAAATATTATGAGAGACTATGAATTCACAGTTGTTATCGAGCAGGATGAAGACGGCCGATTTCTTGCAATTTGCCCGGCCCTTCAGGGATGTTACACAGAAGGTGAAACGGAAGCCGAAGCCCGCGAGCTAATCGCCGATGCAATCCGCCTTCACATCCAGGACCGCGCAGCGTGCGTTTTGTGAAAGGGCAAATAAGTGGATGTTCAGAAGCAGATTAACTATTGGCGAACGAGCGGTGAAGAGGACCTTGTGGCCGCACAATCTTTGCTTGAAAAGGGACACTTGCGTCACGCCTTGTTTTTTGCTCACCTCGCTATCGAAAAGGCGCTCAAAGCCCACGTAACTCGCCGGACGTCTGACGTGCCTCCGCGGATTCACGGTCTTGTCCGTCTGGCCGAGATGGCAGACATGCCGCTTACATCCGAACAGGAGGCTTTTGTTCGCCGTTTTGGTATGTATCAGTTGGAAGGGCGGTATCCGGACTCCGAACAAGTTCCAATGGACAATGAGACTGCGGCGCGAGAACTGGCGCAGGCTCAGGAGATGCTGACGTGGCTGATCGGGAAATTATAGACATTGTTCGGCGTTATCTGGCTGCGCTGCCGGGTGTGGGCATCCATGCACAACAGGCGGTGCTATTCGGTTCGTACGCGCGCGGTGATTCGGACGAATGGAGCGATATAGATATTGTCGTAATCGCGCCGGAGTTTGACGGCCGGCGCAGTCTTGAACAAATCCAGCAACTGTGGATGGCAACGGCGTCGGCCGACAACCGCATCGAGCCGATTCCCTGCGGCTTGGATGAGTGGCAGACCGAACAAGGACGACCCATCCTCGACATCGCCCGCAGAGAAGGCGTCGTCGTAACAGCGGCATGAGGGTGGCGGGTGTCGCCCTCATGCGGAGCCGTGCACCTGAAAAGCCTTGCGAACCGTTACAGGTACAGGCTATTTCAGGAAGGTATGTGTTCGCTTGCCTTTTTTCGACAGCCTGAACAATCCTGTATTGGTTATCCCGGACACTATTTCATCTTCGGTCATGTGGTGGTCGCTGAAGGACAAGATTCCATTGGGTTTCAATATCCGATGTAACTCTTCCAGCACCTCCTGCGGAGTGCTCAAGGCGTGAAAGGTATCGTATAATAGAGCCACGTCTATGCTGTCGGCCGGCAGGCCGGTTTTGCAGTCGGAACAGATGGCCTCCACGTTCGTCAGTCGCTTTTTTGAGGCGGTGGCCTGAACGCCCTGGGCTGCGAGTGGATGGATGTCCAGGGCATAGATTTTTCCCGATTTGCCCACCAGTTCCGCAAGGCCGATTATGTAGCCGCCGGGTCCGCAGCCGTAATCGAGTACGCAAAAGCCCTCTTTTATCCCCACCTCTTTCAAGACGTTCATCCGCGGCGAAAAGAAATCACGAATTCCAAAGACCAAAGACATAAGTTTGAAGCCGAGATTGGACTGTGGTTTATCCATTACAGTCGGCATTTAGACCCCTAGAAGAGCGGAAGTGAAGTTCTGTGGAATTTCGACTTCCAAAATCTGCTTCACAAGGAAAGGTACATTCCCGAAGCGTTCGTATCCCTGACAAACAGCATCGTTTCTTGTTTCAAACACATCACAAACATTTTCGCCCCTGATAAGCACGAACTCCCTCTTGGCCTTGCTGAGCAGTTCAACCTTATGGGCTTCATAGGTTCGGAGTTCTTCTTCAAGCGTTTCTGTCATGCCATAACCCCTTACTCCACCCATGCCGTTATATGCAGGACTTCCGTTCATTTCAAGCGACGTTACTTTGCTTCTTCTCGCAATTTTTTGGCCCATTCGAGGTAGGCGGTGATGTGCTTTTCGTAGCCTCGGTCGGTCGGGGTGTAATAGGCCTTATCCACGCCGAGGTAATCCTGGTCGGGGCTGATGCCGCCTTTGTAATCGTGGCTGTACTGGTAGCCCTCGGAGTGGCCGTAGAGTTCCTTCATCTTCGGATGCGGCGCGTTGCGGAGATGATACGGGACCGGAACAGTGCGATTATTTTTCACATCACCCATAGCGTTCCATATCGCCATTGCCGATGCGTTGGATTTCGGCGCACAGGCCATATAAATCGCAGCCTGTGCGAGTGTCAGTTGACACTCCGGCAGACCGATGCGTTCGGTTATTGCGAAGGCAGCGGCTGCGACTGAAATCGCCCTCGGATCGGCGTTTCCGATGTCCTCGCTGGCGAGAATTGCAATCCGCCGGGCGATGAAGCGCGGGTCTTCGCCGGCTACGATCATCCTGGCAAGCCAATAGACCGTCGCGTCCGGGTCGCTTCCACGCATGGACTTTATCAGCGCGCTTGCGGCATCGTAATGCTCATCGCCTGCCCGGTCGTAACGGATAGCCTTTTGCTGGATGGATTCGACAGCCGTTTGCAGGTCGAAGACGAAAAAGGGGTCAGGAGCCTTTTTCGCAGCGGAAGTGGGTTGCTCCTTTTCGGCGTGCTGCCCCTTGCGAAAAAGGCTCCTGACCCCTTTTTCGTCTAACTGGCTTAACACACCGATTTCCAAAGCCGTCAGCGCCCTTCGTGCGTCGCCGTCGGAAATTTTTGCGATGTGGGCCAGTGCGTCGTCGTCGGCCCGAACGTTGTACTTACCCAGACCCCTCTCCTTGTCAGCCAGCGCCCGTCGGCACAGGTCGATGATGTCCTGCTCGGTGAGCGTATTGAAGCGGAAGATGGTCGATCTGCTCAAAAGCGGTGAGTTTATGACGAAAAACGGATTCTCCGTGGTAGCGCCAATAAGGATAATCACTCCGCTTTCGACGTCTTTGAGCAGGACGTCCTGCTGGGCGCGGTTGAAGCGATGCAGTTCGTCGATGAACACGACGGTTCGCTTGCCGGTCGATGCCAGCAGCGCCCGGGCCTGTTTTGAAATTTCGCGGACTTGCGAAACCGACGTACTTGCGGCGTCCAGGCCATGGAATGCGTAGTCGCTTTGGCGGGCGATAACGTAGGCCAGCGTGGTCTTTCCTGTCCCCGGCGGGCCATGGAAAATCAGGCTTGTAAGCCGACCTGCCGACAGCATCCGCCGGAGTAGTTTACCTTGGCCCAGGAATTCGTCCTGCCCGACGATCTCGTCGATGGTCTGCGGCCTCATCCGCACAGCCAGCGGTGCGTTGCGGGCGATGGCTTCATCTTCAGATGATTTGAAAAGGTCCGTCATTCGCCTTCCATTCAAAGTCCCATCTTACTGTCGAAGCAACTTACCGACAAGATGAACCGTTGATTCGTTGATTCGTAGCGTGTACAAACTTGCCATGCCTGCATTGCTTTACACATTGGGCGCCTTTGGGCTGATACTGATATTGGCGCGGTTTAAGTTGCCGTTGTCGGCGGCGATTGCCGTAGGCGCGGTGGTTATCGGCGCGCTGTTCGAAATGACGCCGTGGCAGATTACCCAGGCGGTTTTTGCAGGTGCAGTCCACATCGAGACTGTTGCCCTGGCCTGCATCGTAGCCATTTTAATTGCCCTGTCGGAGACGATGCGTATTTCGGGCCAGTTGGAGAGGATCGTCTCGCTTGCAAGGGCGTTTCTACGCCGACCTGCTGTGGCGATGGCGGCGCTTCCTGCGTTGATAGGTTTGCTTCCCATGCCCGGCGGCGCGCTATTTTCAGCGCCGATGGTCGATTCGGCTACCGGCGGCGCGAAAGTTTCCGGGGCGAGACTCTCTGCCATCAATTACTGGTTCCGACACATCTGGGAATGCTGGTGGCCTCTCTATCCGGGGATGATCCTGGCGGTCAGTATAACGAAACTGGACTTTTTGTCCTTTATACGGTTCCAGTTCCCTTTGAGCGTTTTCATGATCGTTTGTGGGTTGTTGCTTTTTCGAAAGACGCATTCCGACCTGCACATAACCGCTCCGCCGCCGCCGAGCCGGACCAAACGCAAACTACTGAAGGAGACTTCGTCTATCTGGTTAATCGTGGCTATCTGGGGCGTGGTGAAATTGCTGCTTTGGGCGTTCCTCTACTGTCCGCCGTGCCCCGGTCCCGGCGAACCGGCTTTGACCGGCGTTGACGCGATACTCTCTGCGGTGCATGGTTACGTTCCGATAGGTCTGGGGATGCTTATCAGCCTTGCCTGGACGATTCGCCTGAATCGCCTCGGCGGCGTGGTCCTTCGCAAGGCCTTCTCGGATAAGCGGGTCTATACGATGGCGCTTCTGGTTATCAGCGTGATGGTTTTCAAACACATGCTAACCTGCGCCGATGCGACCGAGCGGATCAGCGTCGAATTGGCCGACGTGAACGTTCAGGTCGTTGTGGTGATTGCGATTCTTCCGTTTATCGCCGGGATGGTAACAGGTATCGCCGCCGGTTTCGTCGGGACGAGTTTCCCGATAGTGATGGGCCTGATACCGGCCTCCGAAGCGATCCCGCCGTATATCGCATTGGCGTTTTTCTTCGGGCACATGGGACAGATGCTAAGCCCGATGCACCTGTGTCTCATCCTGAGCAATCGCCATTTCAAGACGAGTTTTATGCCGGTCTATCGAATTATCATTCCGCCCATCATCCTTGCCGGCGTGCTGGCGGTGGGGTATTTCATCGTGTTACGCGCGATTTTGAATTGAGTGAAGCTAACGCGGGCGATGCGTAGCATCACTACGTGAGACGCCCGTGTTACGGGGTTTGTGGAACGGTTTGGATCGCCTGGGTGATGATTTCGTCGGTTTCGATGCCTTCCGCCTGGCCTTCGAATGAGAGGATCAGGCGGTGGCGAAGGGACGGGTGTACGACTTTTCCGATGTCCTCGAAGGCGACGTTGGCTCGCCCGTCGCGCAGGGCGAGAACCTTGGCCGCCAGTAGAATCGCCTGCCCGCCGCGAGGGCTTGAGCCGTAGCGGACGTATTTGTCGGTCGTTTCGGGCGCGTGTTCGCTGCCCGGGTGCGTCGCCAGCACAAGCCTGCCGATGTAGTCCTTGACGTGCGAAGCCGCAACTACCCGGCGAACCGCCTGACGCATTTCATCGACCCGCTTACCCGTAACGACATTTTCAGCCGACGGCGTCTCTGCGCCGGTGGTCCGGTCGAGAAGGGTTGTCAGTTCGTCGAGTTTCGGCGAGCGGACGCGAATCTTGAACATGAAGCGGTCCAGTTGGGCCTCAGGCAGCGGATATGTCCCTTCCATTTCCAGCGGGTTCTGCGTAGCCAGCACCAGAAAAGGCGACGGCAGGTGATACCGCCGGCGGGCGACGGTAACGGTCTGCTCCTGCATCGCCTCAAGCACCGCCGATTGTGTCTTGGGCGTAGCCCGGTTAATCTCGTCGGCCAGAACGAGATTCCCGAAGATAGGTCCGCGCTGGAAGTGGAACCCTTTGGAGCCGGCTTCGTCCGTTTCGACGATATTGGTTCCGATGATGTCGGTGGGCATCAGGTCGGGCGTGAATTGTATGCGGCTGAAGGACAGGTCCAGCGCTTCAGCGAGCGTTCGGACCAGCAGTGTCTTTCCCAGGCCCGGCACGCCCTCGAGCAGCGCGTGCCCGCCGGTCAGCAGACAGGTCATCACCTCATCGACCACCTCACCCAGGCCGACGATTACCCGCCCGACCTGCTCGGTAATCTTCGCATAGTCGGCGTTGAAAGCCTCGGCCACCTGCTCGAAAGTCTCGATATTTTCCGGTTCGGACATTATGCCCTTTCGTAACAAAATATTAGCAGGGATACAGGGGATGCAGGGGATAAGATGTTTTTACAAGAAATAAAACATCCCGTGTATCCCCTGTATCCCTGCTAATTCTTTTCTCGGTTTATGATAAACGCTCTTATGCCTCCATGTCGAGGGCGAAGGAGGAAACATCCTTCCGTACTCGCGGCGGATATGATATACGTCCGTGTTGGTGTCGAGTAACTCATAGGGCGACTATATTTCGAAACAGGGCATTCTTTCCGGTCTAAGGAGACAGTTCGATGGCAACCATCACAGTAATCTGCCCGAAATGCGGGGCGCAACTACGGACGGACGAAGGCCATTTGGGAAAGAAGGGCCGATGCAGGAGTTGTGGGGAAAAATTTGTTATCGAGATCGACGAACAAAAGGTTTCGACAGCGGCCGACGCCTTGGAGGAACTGGCCGCAGCTGCGGAGGCCGGCGACGAGGAAGAAGGAAACGGCAGGCCTTCTATGGTGCTGCTGCTCCGCCGGCCTAAGGTCCTCAACGAGGATACGCTCAGGGAAACAGCCGGCAGGGCGTTGGGCGTCGTGTTCGAGAAGCACGAGGACGCCGCGGAATTCGTCGTAGGCGAGTCACCGATGTTCATAGTCAAGTTGAGAGATCATATCTTCATGGTCAACAACTTCGATCAGCCCTACATTGATTTGCCGCCGGAGGAGGCAGGTGAAATTGACGATGCCGAATTGAGAGAGGTTGTCGCCGCGCATCGCGCCTGGCTGTCGGTGGACCGGATGATCTGCCCGGACGACGCCGATGATCGATACGCTTACCAGGTAATCGGCAAACTCATCGCCGCC
>JAUVIQ010000024.1 GCA_030592655.1 Planctomycetales bacterium
GATGATACCCGCCAGCAATCAGAAGATACTCACGTCGGCTGTGGCGATGAAGCGACTGGGGGCGGGCTTTAAGTTTCGCACGAAATTGGCTGTCGCCGGTAAAGACCTGATCGTAACGGGCGACGGCGACCCGACCACCGGAAACGCCCGCCTGGCCAAAGCGCGGAACGAAACCATCTACGCGACGTTCGACCGATGGGCCGACGCCCTGAAGGCCAAAGGCGTCAAAGAAGTATCAAACCTTATCATCCGCGCCGGGATATTTCAGGGGCCTTACGCCCACCCCGACTGGCCCGACGACCAACGTATGAGACGGTACGCTGCGCCCGTGGCGGGAGTGAACTTCAATAGCAACTGCCTTGACATCGGTTTTACGGTTCAGGGCAAACAGGTCAGGCCGATCCTTAGGCCTGTAAGTCGGCTCATCAAGACCGACAGCCGTGTCCGCGTGGGCAAACGGCACCTGTGGCACTGCCGGTTCAACCGCAGACGGTTCGATGATATTGGCATACGGGTCATGCTGACCGGGACGGTTACCCGCAGCACGTCGGGACTGCTTCCGGTGGCGGTTCCTGATCCGCCGGTGCTTTTCGCCGTCGCATTGTCCGACAGGCTCATCCGGGCCGGTATCGCCGTCAAAGGGAAGATTGTGATATCCGACGATTGGCCCGTGGTCGAGAAGGGAATGCGACAGATTGCGACAGACGAAACGCCGCTGGCGTCGGCGCTGTTGCGGACCAACAAGCAGAGCATTAATATGATGGCAGAGTGCATCTTTCTTCGAAGTGCGGCGGTTGACGGAAAGTCCGCGACCTGGAAAAAATCGGCCGAGGTCGCGCGAAAGACGCTGATTTCCGATTACGCCCTGAAGTCCGAGCAGTTCACCGTAGCCGACGGTTCCGGCTACAGCCGGCGCAACCGGGCATCTGCGGCGACACTGACGACGCTGCTGCAAAAGTTGTCGTCCGAAAAACAATTCGTCCGCTCACTGGCGATCGCCGGTGTTGACGGTTCGATCAGGCGCAGACTCGGCGGACCCTGCAGAAGAAGGATACTGGGAAAGACCGGTTCGCTTAACGGCGTCAGCGCCTTGAGCGGATATGTCCTGGGCCGTAAGGAATCGCCGAAATTGGTCTTCAGTATCATCATCAACGGTCGAACCAGGGGGAAGGGTTTCAACGCAAGTTCGCTCCAGCAGGACATCTGCGAAACGCTCATCCGCGCGATCGATACGCCGAAGGAAAAAGTTCCCGTTCCCTTTTTCCTTCACGGTAATCCGGTATTCCGGTAATCCGGTAATCCGGTATTCCGCCTACCACTCCTTCAGTTCGCCGACGATTTCCTCGACGAGGTCTTTTACAGTTACCAGTCCGACGTACTCGCCGGTCTGCGAAACGACGAAACCCATCACCTCCCGCCGTTGCTGTAATCGGACGAGCGCTTCGATGACTTCGAGGTTTTCCTCCAGCCTCAACGCCGGGGTAATGCAGGTTGAAATATCGGTTATTTTGTCCAGCAGGACGTCGTAAGCGTTCAGGACGCCGACGATGTTGTTCCGCCCGCCGGTGGAATAAACGCCGAAACGCGGATGTCCGTGAAGATGCAGCAGTTCGCGTATCTGTTCGACCGAAACCGATTCTTCGACAAGCACCGCCTCATCCAGCGGGACCATCACGTCGCGCATTTTGACGCGCGAGATATTGACGATGCGTTCGGCTATTGCCGATTGTGTATGTGTCAGTGCGCCGCCGGCGCGACCTTCGGCAAGGATGCCCGTTACGTATCGGCTGTGGAGCAGGGGCGTCTCCTGCGGGCCTAATCGCCGTCCGGCGAGTTTCATCACGAGCCACATCCCTCCGCGAATCAACCCCACAAGCCCCAAAGCAGAGAATACCCGTCGGGAAATATCCAGGAATCCCGAAAATGTATAGACGAGCATCTCGCTGTAACGATGGAAGAGGTTTTTCGGCAGAAGTTCGCAGAAGATGAAGATTACCGGCGTCAGTATCGCTACGGAGTACCAGTCCGGATGCGTCCATCCTGAGCAGGTCAGTATCACCACCATCCCAGCCGAAGCGAGGTAATTGGCGAGGTTGTTCCCGATCAGCAGGACGATGAGCGCTTTTCCGGGTCTGTGATGAATGGACAGGAGTCTGCGGGCAGGTCGGTTTCCTGAATCGGCGCGGAGGTCCAGGCGGATTTTGTTGACTACGTAGCATCCCGTCTCCAAGCCGCTGTAGAGGAACGACAAGACCATTCCGACCAGCAGCATCGCCCATCCGGCGGCAACCATATATACCGTCGCAATCACGATTGGCCCTCCAACTGCACCCGCAGCAGGGCGATTCGCCTTTTCCGCATGGATTCGACGGTGAAGGTAACGTTGCGATATTTCGCCTGCTCGCCGACGCTCGGAATGTGTCCCAGCAGGGATATGACGAACCCGCCGACGGTATTGAAGCGAGCGCCGGTCAGATCGGTCGGGAAGGCGTCGGACCATTCGTGAATCGCCAGATCGGCATCTACAAGCCATTGATCCGGTCCCACTTTTCGGACGACGGGTTCGGGCCTGTGGTCGCGAACTTCGACAATATCTCCGACAATCTCCTCCAGAACGTCTTCGAGCGTTACCAGGCCTGCCGTTCCGCCGTATTCATCGACGACGGCGGCCAGTTGGCTTTCGGTGGCGCGGAAATGCACCAGCAGACGCTCCAGCGGGGCCGATTCGGGGACGAATCTTATTGGGTCCGTATCTTCGCGCAGCGGTTTGCCCGAATCAGTCAGCAGATGCTTGGCATACACCACACCGACGATATTGTCGAGGTCGCCTTCATATACGGGTATTCGCGTGAAGCGTGTTTGGCGTACCAGTTCGAGCAGTTCATCGGGTGATGATTTTACGTTGCAGGCGACAATGTCCACGCGGGGGACCATGATGTCGCCGGCCTTTCGGTCGGTCAGTTCCAGTACTTCCTGGAGCAATTCGCCCTCGTCGTCGCTGATGAGTCCTCTTTTTTGCGACAGTGTCAGCAGCGCGCCCAATTCTTCGCTCGATAGGTTTCCATGCCGGTTTCCGGGCGGCGCGAGCAGACGGGTGAGCGGGTCGATCAGTCCGGCCATGAGGAATCGCCGGATGGGTTTTATGCCTCGATTCAGAATGGCCATGATTGGCGCTACCGGCGGCGCCAGTTGCCATGCCCAGATATGCGCCAGCGTTTTCGGGACAATCTCGGCAGCGACTACAATGGCGACGAACGTCGCAACAGCAATCGCCGGAGTCCAGAATTCTCCGCCTCGCATTTCTGCCTGCGCGTTCATAATCAGGATGGTCGATACAACGAAGTAGAGGATGTGGACAATGTTGGTTCCCAGCAGAACGGTGGTCAGCACACTTGCCGGGTTGCGCATCAGTGAGGCCGCCAGGCGGGCGCTTCTGCGGGAGTCTCGCTCTAACTGGTACAATTGGCTTCGGGAGAGGCTGAACAGCGCGGTCTCCGCCCCGGCGAAAAACGCCGACGCTACCAGCAGCCCGAACAGCAGTCCTAACTGCCAGACCTGCTCAACAAGAAATTCTCCGATAGTCATCGGTATGTTTTCCGAATATAGAAGATGAAGGTGGGACTGCGTCCCGGTCGCCTACTCGATTTGAAGATCGTCGATCGTTATGACGATTTTGCCTCCCGTCCAGTCTTCCGGACTGTCCAGTTCGATAATGGCCCGCTTGCTCGACTGTGGAAGAATGGGAGAACTGTTGTCGCCGAGACCAAGATTGTGGGCAAGCAGTTCTCCTTCATCGGCAGCCTTCTTCCCATTGCGGTTATAGAAGTCCACCCATACGTGGAGTCTGGTAACGGTCTTGGAGCCGCCGTTGGCGACATCCAACTCGATCAGCAGTTCGTCGTCGTCCTCGGGGTTGGGACGAACAGTTGCGTTGGCGAACGTAATGTTCTCGGCATAGGGCGACTCCAGAGTGTTTCCCTTCTCGTCGCGGAGGAGGGCTGGAGCGATCTTCCGCTCGATTTTGGTAACTGTCGTTTTGCCCTTGTCCCTGCTGCTGCAGGAACAAAGCGCCGTGACGCCGCCGAACAAGGAAACGAGCAATAAAAACATTCCGATTCTTCGCATAATTTACTCCCCAAGGTTCAGGCCGGCATTATATAGCCTCCGCCTCGATTGCATCCACTTTAATAGCCCGTCATTGCTGCGCTTCGGCCCAGCCTACCGCTACTATCTATTTCATCCAGTACGTCGGCGAGAGCATGTAATTATCGTGTCCACAGACGATTACATCGGCGATTTCGATCAGGTCGGTAAGGCTTTCCATAGCCGCTTCGGTATCGGAAGCGCCGCTCCAGATTCGCCCCGCCAAAACGTGATCCGCTGTCATCGCGGCGTCGCCGGCCACTATGGTTGTCCGAATGGGTCCGCTCAGCAGCAGCCCAGCCGAGCCGACCGACGCACCACGCAGCGGATATAAATGAACGGCAGCAGTGAATTTCTCCGGCGATGGGGCGAATCGCTCCAGTATTTTCAGGTCCGCCGTCATGGCTGATTCGACCTCACTGTCCAGGCGGTCGGCTGACTCTTTCATCATCTCAAGATGCTGCCTGTACGCGAGCAGTTCAGCCTCATCGCACGTCCACCGCGTGTTCCCGAACGCCTCTATCCCGCGCCGATGCGTCGGGCGGAGCGTCGTGCAGAATACGTCGGTGATACTGTCCGGCTTCAGGCCGGTGCGCTCGAACAGGCGTGCCTCCAACACCACCGCCGGGAGCGACGGATCGACGAGGATTAACCGCTCGGAGTCGCGGATAAGCGTCGTGGTCGCGTGCGGAGTCCGAATACCCTGCCCCTCGGACCAGAACGGATTAGCCGAAAGAGCGCCTATACTGACAACTGTGAATTCAACACCCATTGCGCACTATCCTACATACCTGGCCGCTTCATCGACAATGATTTCGACAGCAGCATCTTCGGCTACGTCTATCCAGTGAACATCCCTGAATCTTCGGAACCACGTTCGCTGATGCTTTGCGAATTGGCGCGTGTTTATCTTTATCTGCTCGACAGCCTCATCGAGTGTGCATTTTCCGTTAATCTGTTCGATCATCTCGGCGTATCCCAGCGCCGCCGCTGCCTGTTTTGACAGACCTTCCGGTTCGGAAAGAAGGGCAGCCACTTCGTCACGCAGACCCTGATGGACCATTCTTTTGACGCGGGCGTTTATTTGCCGGTTCGTGTCCTCCCGGGTTCGGCGTAAGCCTATGAATATGCAATCGTATCGCGGCTTGGGATTGTCCCACTGTTTCTGAAGGTGGCTGATGGGTTCGCCCGTCAACGCGAATATCTCCAAAGCCCGGACGATGCGTTTTTCGTCGTTTGGGTGTATTCTCCCAGCCGATTCCGGGTCGATTCGCGCTAATTCCTCATGCAAAGCAGTCAGACCTTCAGTATCGGCTCGGCGTTTCAGTTCGGCGCGGATTTCGGCATCAGCGCCGGGACCATCGAACAGGCCCGCCGACAGCGCCTTGATGTACAGTGCGGTTCCCCCGACAGCCAGGACAACGTCGCCGGCTTTGTCTATCCCGGCTATGGCTTTGTCGGCAAAATCGACGTAACGCGCGACGCTGAAGGATTCGCTCGGCTCGACGATGTCTATGCAGTGGTGGGGCACTTCGGCGCGGTCGGTTTGGCTGGGCTTGCCTGTTCCTATATCCATTCGACGATAGACCTTCATCGAATCGACGCTGATAATCTGCCCGCCAATCCGGCGCGCGAGCAGACGACCGACAGAGCCTTTACCGGAGGCTGTGCAACCCAGGATGAAATATACGCGAGTCATCGCAGGTGATTCTGGGATATGCACCACAGTCCTGTCAAGACACCGCAAAAGATTAGCAGGGATACAGGGGATGCAGGGGATGATATTTTAAGAAAAAAAAAGTTTTTATCCCCTGTATCCCCTGCATCCCTGCTATTTTTTTGTTGCGCTGAAAACCGGTCATAGCGTCCATTATGTTTGACAAATCACCGTTTTGGGAATACTTTTCAGTGGATGGGTACCAATGGTGATATTTCGGTGGTGCGGGATGAAGGCGGGCGGGTTGTTGCTGTGGCTGGGCCCGGGCTGGTGGATATTCAGGTCAACGGATACGCGGGCGTGGACTTCAACGATTCGAATGTTGAGAGGCTTACTATCGAGAAGGTCAGAGGCGCATTCGAAGCGATGCGTCGGTGCGGCGTGGTAAGCGTTCTTGTAACGATCGTTACAGGTCCGATTGAGCAGATGATCGCTCGCGTTTCCCGAATGGCCGAGTTGCGAGAGGCAGACGAGTTGCCTGGGTCGATGATCGCGGGTTTCCATATTGAGGGTCCGTTTATAAGCAGCGAGGACGGACCTCGCGGTGCGCATCCGCTCGAATATGTAACGACCCCGAAGGATTTGCCGGACCTGCTGGAGCAGTTCCAGAACGCTTCAGGCCGATGCGTCCGCCTGCTGACGCTTGCGCCGGAACTGCCCGGAGCAATGGAACTTATCGCCGACGCTTCAGCCGACGGCGTCGTTGTCGCGCTCGGTCATCATAAAGCCGACGCCGAGACAATCGACCGGGCAGTCGCAGCCGGTGCGAAGATGTGTACGCACCTGGGTAACGGTACGCATATGACGCTTCCCCGGCTTGAGAATTACGTCCAGCGACAACTTGCCGACGATCGCCTCGCTGCTGGTTTTATCGCCGACGGACATCACATCCCATTCGGGACACTGAAGAACTTCATTCGCGCCAAAGCGCCGCATCGAAGCGTGTTGGTTACGGATGCGATAATGGCTGCCAACATGCCGCCGGGGACCTACAGCGTCGGCGACGTAACCTGCCGGGTTCGCGACGACGGATTTGTCAGCCACGATGATTCGCCTTCCCTGGCAGGGTCGGTTCTGACGATGGACCGGGCCGTCATAAACGTCGCTCGCCATTGCGACGTACCGTTCGAGACCGCCTGGGAAATGGCATCGACCCAGCCGGCGGAACTCATCGGCCTGCCGGCGCCGGCGAGAATTGAAGTGGACGTTACCGAGCAGGGTTTCGTCAGACGTTAGGTACTGGGCATTGGGCATTAGGCATTAGGCATTGGTGGCACGGGGTTTATGAAGGTTGTTCCTGTTTAATTCGCCGATTCAATGAAATTGCAGGACTAAAAAAGCAAGACGTGCAACAACCCTCGACGACCAATGCCAAATGCCAAATGCCCAATGCCCAATATCCAATGCCCAATGCCCAAAAGATTTGCTCGGACTTCATCCCGCCCTTGTTTCGTCCCCTTTTTTCCTCATTTAAGGTGGTCAAGTCGCGTAGTAATCTGTCCGACAAGGATTTACGGTTGGAAGATGGGTGCGGTTTGTACTCGTTCGGACCGGTTGGCTTGGTTCGGCCGGTTTCGGGTCGGCTTGCGTATTTACGCAGAGAGGACGGATTAATGACCGCTTCCATTGTTTCGACACAATTCGACAATCGCGTCGAAGCCGAACCGAAGGTCAAATCGAACGGGCGTGTATTGATCGCCGACGACGACAGCAGCGCGCTGGCTATGCTCGAATCGATTCTCAGTGGGCTGAATTGGGAAGTTACAGCCGTTTCCGACGGTACCGAGGCCTGGTCGGTGTTGTCGGCCGATGATACGCCGAGTCTTGCGATACTGGACTGGCGCATGCCCGGAATGGACGGTATAGAAGTGTGTCGCAGACTCCGTTCCATGCAGAAATCGGAATATACCTATATAATCCTCATTACCGCCAGGGACGGCGAGCAGGACATTATTGAGGGAATGGAGTCCGGCGCTGACGATTACGTTACCAAACCTTTCAACCCGCACGTGCTCACAGCGAGGGTAAAACCCGCTTTGCGAATCCACGATCTTGAGAGCAACCTTCGGAAAGAACTTGCCGAGCGTGAAGCGGCGGAAGCGGACATCAGGCAGGCCAAGGAACAAACCGAAGCCGTCAATCAGCAACTGAAACAGACTATCGACCGCGCCAATCGACTGGCCGATGAAGCAAAGGCAGCCAACAACGCCAAGAGCGAATTTCTGGCCAATATGAGTCACGAAATCCGCACACCTATGAACGCTGTCATCGGTATGACCGAACTGGCGCTGGACACGAAATTGACCTCCGAACAGCGCGAGTACCTCAGTACGGTCATGTCGTCGGCGCAATCCCTTCTGGACCTGATCAACGACATCCTGGATTTCTCGAAAATCGAAGCCGGTCGGCTGGCATTTGAACACACCGAATTTTCCCTGCGCGGCACGCTTTGGGAAACCGTACAGACCCTCGCGGGACGGTCCGACAGTAAGGGTCTGGAACTTATCTGCCACGTCCTGCCTGACGTTCCCGACGGTCTCGTGGGCGATCCGGGACGGCTACGACAGATAATCGTCAACCTGGTCGGTAATTCCATCAAGTTCACCGAACAGGGCGAGGTATTTGTCCTCGTCGAAACTGATCGCGACCTGTCCGATGATAAAATATGCCTGCATTTCTCCGTCAGCGATACGGGGATCGGTATCTCGGATGAGAAGCAGGAAGTGATTTTCGATGTTTTCGCCCAGGCCGACGTTGCCACTACGAGAAAATACGGCGGTACGGGGCTTGGATTGGCTATTTCCTCGAAACTCGTGGAAATGATGGGCGGAAAAATATCCGTCCAAAGTGCTCCAGGTAAGGGAAGCACGTTTCATTTCACCGCCGAGTTCGACATTCAGAAGGACCAGCCCGTTACACCGGACATGAACGTGGTCGAGAACCTCGTCGGCGTTCCTGTCCTGATCGTGGACGATAACGCGACAAGCCGACACGTACTCGGCGGTATTTTCGCTCGTTGGGGCATGGACGTGAAGGTTGCCGAAAGCGGCGACAGCGCATTGGTCGCATTAAACAAGGCGGTCGCTGAAGGCGAGGCGCTTCCGCGACTGCTGTTGCTCGATACACGGATGCCCGGAATGGACGGGTTCGCCGTGTTACATCGAATCGGTAAAAATCCCGAATGGCGGAACATCCCCGTCATCTTGATGACCCATGTCGGGAAACCGGACAACAACTGTAACCGGACAGAGGGTATTGCAGCCTGCGTAACAAAACCGGTCAGACAAACCTGTCTTCTGGACGCTGTACTATCGGCCCTCGGTAATAAGACAGTGGATGAACGCCATTCAAAAGCGTCGCGGCAAACGTCGAGCGGGAGTGATCAACCGCTTCGTATCCTCCTTGTCGAGGACGATAAGGTCAACCAGAAGGTCGCAATCAAGAGCCTGGAAAAATGGGGCCATGAGGTTACGGTGGTCGAGAATGGCAGGGAGGCGGTGGCCGCCCACGAGTCCGGCGCGTTTGACCTGATCCTGATGGATTGTCGAATGCCGGAGATGGACGGCTACCAGGCGACTGCCGCCATTCGCAGGCACGAGCAGTCCACCGGCGAATATATCCCGATTGTCGCCATGACAGCCAACGTCATGAAAGGCGACCGCCAACGGTGCATAGACGCGGGAATGGACGATTACATCTCCAAACCGTTCAGCAAACAGGACCTCCGCGAAGCAATCCGAAAGGTAATCGAATCGACGTCCCAGGACCCTCAACAGACCGATAAAGACGCCTCAAGCACAGGCCTGGGATACGGGGATATTCTTGACATCGACGGACCTATGAAAAAACTCGACGGCGACATGGAACTGTACGGAGAACTTGTCGATGTGTTCGCTGATATTTTTCCGGGGCACCTGTCCTCTCTTCAGGGAGCGATTCGCACCGGCGACGCTTCTCTTGCCAGACTTTCAGCGCACACTATCAGGGGTGGGGCGTCCAATATCGGGGCTGTCGGTATCTACAATATTACCACGGAGATGGAAAATGCCGCTGAAACCGGCGATCTGGAAAAGGTAAGCGAATTGGTCGTCGAGCTGCAACGGCAATTTCGCCTCCTGAAAGAAAAGATTTCCCACGAAGACTGGCTTGAGCCGGCTACATGTGAAGGGTCAAATATATGAAAATTCTTATCGCCGACGATGATGTCGTAACGTGTCGCAGACTGGAAGCGGCGCTTTCCAGATGCGGGCACGAAATTGTGATTTGCTCCAATGGTACGGATGCGTGGCGCATCCTTCAGGAACCGGATGCGCCGAAACTGGCGATTCTCGACTGGATGATGCCCGGACTGGAGGGCCCTGAAATCTGCCGGCGGGTCAGGCAACTGGAAACGGACAGATATACCTATATAATTCTGCTGACCGTCAGGGTTGATAAGTCGGACATCATCTTCGGGATCAACTCCGGCGCCGACGACTACATCACCAAACCGTTCGATATGATGGAACTGAAGGCCCGCCTGAACGCCGCCATGCGGAACCTGCGAGTGCATGAAGATCTCCTTTCCGCCCAGGAACTGCTCCGCGCAGAAGCAATGAAAGACGGACTGACCGGTGTGCAGAATCACGTAGCCATTATGGAAACGGTCAAACAGGAAATCGCCCGTTCAGCCAGAGAGCAGATGGAACTCAGCGTAGCAATTATCGATCTGGATAAGTTCAAGTCCGTCAACGATACCCACGGACATCTTTTCGGTGATGAAGTACTCAAGGAAGTGGTACGCAGAATAAAAGATCATCTTCGCTCTTACGATACAATCGGAAGATGCGGCGGCGACGAATTCCTTATCGTCATGCCTGATTGCAGTATCGCCGAAGCGAAGATCGTTGCCGAAAGAATACGAGAGGTGATATTGCAAACACCGGTTGTTACGGACCAGAAGGAATTCAACCAAAGCATCAGCATCGGTATCGCCACCACGAAAGACGTAACCTTCACCAGACCCAACGAACTTATCCAAAACGCCGATAAGGCGCTCTACGCAGCCAAAAGGGCAGGACGAAATTGCGTTGTAGCATATTCGTCCGACCTGGCCCAAAGCGACGCCGGAACATCCGAACGAATCGCCTGAAAACAAATAACCGTCCCGGTTTTTCCCCGGTTTTCCCCTCCCCGGTTTTTTCTTGCAGGAATGTGCTGTTGTTGTGAAAATCCTCGCTGCGGCAACGGTAAATAAAAACTCGAAACGGAGAAAAATATGCTTATTCGTCGAATGACAACGATTGTCGGTTATATTTTGATGATTTGCTTCGGCCTGAGCGGTCAGACAGCAAATGGTCAATCCGTCGCTGCGACGTCCAGGCCCGCTAAAGCGCAGGCCATTAAAACCCAGACCAGGGCGTACACGATTGTCGTCAGCGAAAAAACATTCAACAATCCCCAATGGCGGAAGGTGGTCGATGCCCTGGCTGGGAAACATTCCGGCGAGATGGTTCGATATTCCTCGGATGTCCGGGAAGTCGCTATGGAACTGTCGGCCCGGATGCCCGATTACGTCTGCTTCGTCGCCACGCCGGAAGAAATAAACCGCCCGTATATGGTGAACATTCACCACATGCTCCGCCGGCTTGACGACGACATCTACGAGGACGCCCTCTGGGCCATCCTGACCGGATACGATGCCGCCGGCGCGCTGCGTATCGCCAAACATGCCGAGCCGCTGGTTCTCCGCCGGTCAGTCAGCGGCACGTCGTCAGCGCCGATTAAACCGTTTGAATCAGGCCTGCGGTTCGCCGAAGGCACAAAGGGGAAAATGTGGATCAAGTCCAAAGGCGGCCAGGAAAAGGAAGCGAAATGCGAACCTGACGGTATCAAGATTATGGTCGATGCCCTGAACAAGACCAGTCCCGACTGCTTCTTCACCAGCGGGCACGCCACGACAAAAGACTGGCAGGCAGGGTATCGGGTTCGCGGCGGGCAATTCCGATGCAAGGACGGACAACTGTACGGGCTGGATAGCACCGGAAAAAAATATGACATCAACTCGCCCAATCCCAAGGCCTACCTTGCCGTCGGAAACTGCCTTATCGGGCTGATCCCGCAGCGCGACTGCATGGCGCTGGCGTGGATGCACAGCGGCGGGGCGAATCAGATGTTCGCGCACATCGCAACCCAATGGTACGGGCACATGGGATGGGGAATGGTGGGGCTGCTCGTGAACCAGCCGGGACGGTTCAACGTAACCGAGTCGTTCTACTTCAATCAGCAATCGCTTCTGCACCGGCTTGAGACCGAATACCCCAAAGTTCTGAACGTTATAGTCGAGGATTTCAACGTTCGCCGGAACCCAAGAGTGATGAGCGATCTGGCGAATCGCTTCAGCCTTACAAAGAAGAACAAGTCAGGCAGGCGAGGAGTTGACCGGGACGCGCTGGGCCTGCTGTGGGAACGCGACACGATAGTCCTTTACGGCGACCCGGCATGGGACGCGCGCCTGGCGAAGCGGACACTTCCCTGGAGCCAGAAATTCACAGTCAAAAAAGATGTATATACCTTCACCGTAACGGCAAACGAAGACGGGAAATGGCCCAGCGGACGATACCGTCCCGTAACGGCACTGCTGCCGGTGCGGGTGCAAAACATCAAAATCATCGAAGGGGCGAACCTCAAGCCGGTCGTTACCGACAACTTCATCCTTATTCCATTGAAAGGCGAGTTCAAGAAAGGTGAGCAGATAAAAATCGTCTTCCGCGCCAAGCCACTGGTTCGTCCTGAAGTCGGCGCTCTGGCGGAACTGAAAGGAATTAAACAGGCTGTTGCGATGCTTGATAAGTCGGATCGCTCCGGCGTGATGATTGCCTTGTCGAAAGCAGGAAAAAATCGCAGCCAATTAATAGCGACCATCCGCTCGGCCCCCAAAGAGCATCGCAAGGCCGTTGCGTTCCTTATCGCCAATATGCCGGATTGCGACCTGAAATCGCTGAGCAAAAAATTCCTGCTGGCCAATATAGAATACGCATTCAAGGCCCGTAAAAACGCACCGTGGAGCAAGCAGATTCCCGAATCACTGTTCTACAACGACATTCTGCCGTACGCCGTGATCAACGAGCGGCGGGATAACTGGCGGAAGGATTTTTATAAGCGATTTTCCGCAATAGCGTGGAAATGCAAGTCGCCCGGAGAGGCAGCGAAGTTGCTCAACAAGGAGGTCTTCAGGATACTGGATGTGAAGTATCACGCGACCAAACGCCCCAAACCCGACCAAAGCCCATATGAATCAATCAAGGCGAAATTCGCTTCATGCACTGGGCTGTCGGTCTTGCTGGTCGATGCCTGTCGGTCAGTCGGAATACCGGCCAGACTGGTCGGCATCCCGCTATGGAAGGACAGGAAAGGAAACAAGCACAAAGCGAGCAATCACAGCTGGGCCGAAATTTGGGACGGGCAGTGGTATCACCTCGGATCGTCTGAACCGAATGAATTGGACCGCGCCTGGTTCACAAAGAAATGCTATACTGCCGCCGACCACAGGGTATGGTATCATCGCATTTACGCCACGTCGTTCAGGAAGACGGGGGTGTCTTTCCCGCTGGTGTGGGATATGTCTCTCCAGTGTGTTCAGTCCACCGACGTTACGCTGTTTTATATGAGCCCGCGCAAAATCAGCGTGAATCTGCAGGGTGAGGGCGAAAAGGAAGTAACCGCTTACCTGAACGGACTGGTTGTCGCTGTCGGCAGGGGAGTCAAATCGGCCCAACTGTCACTGGGCGGCGGGTTGACATACGACATCGTAATCCGCAGCGCCGACGGCAAGGTTATCCGGCGGGAAAAACTAGCGGTGAAGTATAAAAAACCGAAACCGAAACCAAAACCCGCGACAAAACCAACCCCCAAAAGCAGACCCGCTGCCGACCAGGGGGGAGGGAACAGGTGGATTTGTGCTATATGGCAAAGAAAACACAAACAGTAACGAAAAGGGACATTATCGGTGGGCTGAAAAGGCTTGGCTTGGCCTGCGGCGATCATGTCATCGTTCACGCATCCCTCAGCAGTTTCGGGCGGGTAACGGGCGGCGCTGATTCCGTTATCGACGCCTTGCTGGAAGTCGTAGGCCCGGACGGGACGGTGGTCGTTCCCACTTTCGGTATAAACGACAAGGTTTTCGATCCCGCTCAAAGCGAGACCAATCTTGGCGTCATTCCGCAAACGTTCTGGAAGCGCAAAGGCGCCCGTCGAAGCCGGAACCCGCTGGCGTCGGTGGCGGCAATCGGAAGCAATGCCGACCGGCTCGTCGAAAACCACGCCGACGCTAAAACCGCACACGGAAAGGGAACGCCTTATTACAGGCTCTACGAACTCGGCGGAAAGATATTGCTGCTCGGCGTCGATCAGGACCGCAGCACTTTTCTGCACACTGCCGAGGAATTGGCGCGATTACCTTATCTCAAACCGACAAAGGGAAGTTTCATTGATTCGTCGGGCAAGACGAGGACAAAAACCTGGTCTCATTTTCCAGGCCCGCACAGAGACTTCATCGGCCTGCAAAACTGGTTTGAACAGGCGCACCTGGTGCGCAAGACGACTATCGGTTCGTGCCGGGCCCAATTGATGCCGTGCAGGGAAGTCCTGAATGCGCTCCTGGAGCGTCTGGAGGATGATCCGTCGCTTTTCATTTCCGGAAATCCCAACCTGCCGGACGGCATCCGGCAGAGGGCCGATCTCCTGCGGGCGCAATGGCGGCGATGTTCGTTTCGTCTGGTGGCCGACAGCCGGTCCGCCGGCGGATACGTCGAGGAAATTATCGACAACCTTACTCGTTTCGGTATCGAGCATGTTGTGTTGTCGTTTGTGAATGACACTCCGTGGAGCCGCATCGAGACCCGAAAACGAAAATGGTATTTGCAGGGGTTGCGAAGCGCGAAGATTAAAACGGCGGCAATAAAACTTTCTGTTCCACCGGAAGGGGCGTCGGACCTGGCGAAAGAGGCCAAAACCGATACGTTTATCGTTCCGTCAACGTTCCCGCCCGATGCGATTAGCGCACTGGCTGGGGACGGATTCAAGGTGCTCGTGGAGAATACGCTTATCGAGAGCGATCGTCTGACCGGTATGATTGAGGCCATGCCTCCGAAGGTGTCCGAAAACGTCAAACTCGCCTTTGATCCGCTCGGCTTCGTTCAGGTCGGCGAAAACCCCTTCCTCAAATCGTTCAGAACCGCAGTCAGGCGACACATAGGTCTGCTGTACGTGAACGACGGACTGGCTACGGGGCGGCGAGTCGGACTGGAAGAAGGACTCTCTGAAATAAAGGAACTCATCTCGATTCTCCACAGCAAGGGTTTTGCGGGAATGTTCGTATTGCAGTCGCCCAGCCCGTCGTCCTTTTCGGAAACCGTGTGGAAATTCATGGAAATGCTTGAAGAAACCGGGGTATGGCGGCGAAGATCGCAGACTTGAGCGTACCCCGCTCAAACCAGACCGACAGCGTTATCCCGATGACAGGATGATAGGCCATATCATCGGTTCATATGCGCGACAGGTCATACCCGCCTGAAAAGTGGCGGGGGACCCGTCGCGCATAATCATCGGTGCAGAATGGACCAACCGGCCCACCCTGCTCATCCGGTAAGCACTTCGCGGACAACGGTAGTCCGCGAAATGCCGGCTGATTACGTAACGTTTAGAGGACGGCGTCTTTTGCCGCTTTGGCGATACGGAACTTCAGAACCTTCTTGGCCGGTATATGGATCGCTTCGCCCGTCTGCGGGTTGCGTCCCATTCGGGCCTTGCGGTCGCGCAGCACCAGTTTGCCCAGGCCTGGAATGGTGAAGCCGTTCGGGGCTTCCTTGTAGGCCAGTGCGGCCAGCGCTTCCAGGATCTCCACCATTTTTGTCTTCGGCAGGTCTGTTGCGTCGGCCAGTTCTTTGAGAATCTGTGACTTTGTCATTGCTTTTGCCATGTGCATCGCTCCTTCAAAAAGAGGTTTCCAATATCAACGTGCCGGTATAATGCACACCGAAGCAGTGTGCGTCAAGTTGAAAAAACGCTATTTTCAGGCTTTTTTTTGACCTTGTTCATCGAGGGGTAAAAGGATAAACTCACTGACGATTGGAAGTACCATGGATAACGAACTGTTTAAATTTGGTTTGCGTGCCTTTGTGATGCTTTTTGCGATTGTGGATCCGTTCGGAAACGTTCCGGTTTTCGCGACGGTTACGCAATCGCTGGATGCGTCGCAGCGCCGGCGATTGGCTGGGAAGGTCTGCCTGGTTGCAGCCGGCGTATTGGCTGCCTTTGCCGTCGGTGGCACTGCCGTGCTGTGGGCGTTCCACCTGACCATGCCGGCAATTCGAATCGCCGGCGGGATCATCCTGCTGGTCATCGCGCTACAGATGCTTTCGGGACGACAGTTCCATTGGCCTCGCGGGCGTTCCGGGGGTTCGTCTGAACAGGGCGACCACGATATAGGCATTGTGCCGATGGCGATACCCATGATGGCCGGACCTGCAGCGATGTCGAGCGTCCTTGTGTTGTCCACACAGGCGTCAGCGTCGGGTCCGATGTATCTGGTAGCGGTGCTGTTGGTCGTCGTGCTGGTCTGTGCGTTTTCTTACCTGTGTTACCGTGCCGCCATACCGTTGATGCACAAACTGGGCCGGACCGTTATGGTAACGTTCTCATGCGTGATGGGTTTAATCCTTGCAGCCCTGGCGGTCCAGTTCATGCTCGACGGCCTAGCCGAAGCAATCCCCTCGCTCTTCACAGCAGCGACGTAAAAAAACGCGGACTTTCCCAACGGGGCGCAACTGTGTCCCATCCTATCGCTGGATATGATTCATGTTATCTGATTCTTGAAGAATGCTACGCACTGGTATATACTAATCCCGTGTCGCATCTACGAACTATCAAAGGGGACAAGTCGTGATTCGCTACTATTGCGAGCGATGCAAAACCAAATTGGAAAGTCCCAGCGAATTAGCAGGTAAGCAGGATAAATGTCCCCTGTGCGGACACGTGTGTACCGTGCCTAGTCCGAAACCACATGCGATCAAACTCTGGCCTATTGCAACGACGTCGGTGGTTATCATAACAATCACAGCAGTAGCGATACTTGTTCTACGCGACGCGAATTCCATGCAGCAAATTGATCCCAACGAATTTTCGGCCAAGAGTGCTCCTCTGCTCGAAAACCGACCGGAAATCAAACGCCCCGTAGACATGACGCTGGGAAACTTATCCACGTTCAAACCATTCTTGGATGATTTTGGAGGCAAACTAACGTCGAAAGGTAAGACGCCTGCTGGACGACGGTTTTTTATATACACATTGGACGAAGCAAAGGCCTTGGGCGGGGTGACTTTTGAGCTAAACGAGGAGAACCAAATAACAAAGATTGACTGCATGTTTGGCATAGCCAACGATGTTGATCTGGTTGTACGTTTTCGAAGTGCCATTTTCCCTGTGATAGTAGCGAGGCTATGCAAGAACTGGGACGATCAGAAACAAAACGAGTTCGCCCAGGCCATCACCAATTGTTTCGAAGAGGTTACCAACAGTCAGGAAGATAACGCAAAAGCAAAAGCATCTGTATTCAGTAACGGAATTACTGCAAAAATATTTTATACCAAGTTTGGATTAGGTAACGTGCGTCTGGAGAGGACAAATCCAGCCTCCAAAGAGTTGCCTCAATATGTTTATGAGCCTACGTTCAAGAAGGAAGAATCCTCCGGCAATAAAGAAATCGGTATCAGCGGTATTAAGTACCGTCTTGTAGATCAGGAATATGGCCATGCGACTGTGGGCTGGCAAGTTCGCATCACGAACAACTCTACCCAAGCACATGCTTATTACATCAAATGTTCATTCAGAGACGCAAAGAATTTCGAGGTAGCTTGGAGCAACCACAGCGGTCTGGTAATTCAGTCCGGTAAAAGCCAGAACATTAGTGAACAGGCAATGATGAAATCTTCAATTTGGCGACAAATCAAAAGCGTCGTCATAACGGTACAACCAATAAGATAGCAACGGGTAGCCAGTCCATGATGCGAATTTTGCGCATAAAAAGAAGCCCAGCCATTGCTACTCTGCGAAGTAGCGATTCTTCGCTACGAAGCACGAGTCGAATGGCTGGGCTTCTTCTTAAACCCTATTCCCTACGCCCTATTCCCTAATCCCTGCTTTTAATACATCCCTTCCATTCCGCCGGCGGGGGGGCCTGCGGGGGCTTTCTTTTCGGGGATTTCGCTGATTACCGCATCGGTCGTCAGCAGCAGGCCAGCCACGGAAGCGGCGTTCTGGAGAGCGGTCCGCTCGACTTTTGTCGGAACGATTACGCCGGCTTTGACGAGGTCGCAGTATTTGCCGGCCATTGCGTCGTAACCGAAGTTGGCGCTGTCGGCTTCTTCAACCTTGGCTGCGACGATTGAACCGTCCAGACCCGAATTGGTCGCGATCTGCTTAATCGGCATTACCAGCGAGCGTCTGACGATATCGACGCCTGTGGCTTCGTCGTCGCTGCTGCATTTGATCTTGTCGAGGGCTTTCCTTGCCCGAAGCACAGCAACGCCGCCGCCGGGGAGGATTCCTTCTTCGACGGCTGCCCGGCAGGCGTGGAGTGCGTCCTCGACGCGGGCCTTCTTCTCTTTCATCTCGACTTCGGTAGCGGCCCCGACGTTAATCTGCGCGACTCCGCCGGACAACTTGGCCAGTCGTTCCTGGAGTTTCTCGCTGTCGTAATCGGAGTCGGTGGCGTCGATCTGATTCTTAATCTGCTCGATTCTGCCCTTGATGTCCGAAGTTTTACCGCCGCCTTCGATGATGGTTGTGTTGTCTTTGTCGATACGGACCCGCTTGGCTGTGCCAAGGTCGGTCATCTGAAGATTCTCCAGCGACACGCCCATATCTTCCATAACGGCGTTTCCACCGGTCAGAACGGCGATGTCGCGGAGCATTTCCTTCCGGCGGTCGCCGAAGCCGGGGGCCTTGACCGTGCAGCACTGGAGTGTGCCGCGAAGTTTGTTGACCACCAGCGTCGCCAACGCCTCACCCTCGATGTCCTCAGCCACTATCAGAAGCGGTTTGCCCGACTGGGCGATCTTCTCGAGAAGCGGGACGAGGTCCTTGATGGACGAAATCTTCTTTTCGTTAATAAGGATGAAGGGATTCTCCAGGTCGCACTCCATCGTCTCTACCTTATTGACGAAGTGCGGCGAGATGTAGCCCTTGTCGAACTGCATACCTTCGACCAATTCGACGCTGGTATCCAGGCCTTGGCCTTCTTCGACCGTTATGACGCCGTCTTTTCCGACCTTGTCCATCGCCTCGGCTATCATTTTACCGATTTCGGCGTCCTGGTTGGCAGCGCATGTGCCGACCTGGGCGATCTCTTTGGATTGCCTGACGGGTTTGCTTATCCGTTCCAGTTCAGCCACGATAGCGTCGGTTGCCTTCTCGATGCCTCGCTTCAGTTGCATCGCCTTTGCCCCAGCCGTTACGTTCTTGAGTCCTTCCTCGAAGATGGCCTCGGCGTAGATCGTGGCTGTGGTCGTACCGTCGCCGGCGACGTTGGATGTCTTTGAGGCGACCTCGCGCACCATTTGTGCGCCCATGTTTTCTTCGGGGTTTTCCAGTTCGATTTCCTTGGCGACCGTAACGCCGTCCTTGGTAACGGTCGGAGAGCCGAAGGATTTCTCCAGCACTACGACGCGCCCCGTCGGTCCCAGCGTAACTTTGACCGCCTGGGCCAATTTGTTGACGCCCCGGCGAATGGCCTCGCGGGCCTCTACATCAAATGTGATTTTCTTCTTTGCCATTTTTGTTGCTCCTGTCAGTTAAGAATTGCGAGTATGTCGCTCTCATCCATAAGCATTACTTCTTCGCCATCGACCTTTATTTCGGTTCCGGCGTAGGAGGTGAACAGCACGGTTTGTCCGACCTTTACCTGGAAATCGGCCCGTGTTCCGTCGTCGAGCAATTTACCGTCGCCGAGGGCGAGGATTTTACCCTGTTGCGGTTTTTCCTTCGCTGCGTCAGGAAGGACGATCCCGCCTTTGGTCTTCGTTTCCGCCTCAAGACGTTTGATGAGAACCTTCTCACCCAGCGGGCGAATCTTTGTCTTTGCTGCTTTGCTCTTACTCTTGGCCTTTGCCATCTGTTGCTCCTTTTCTTTTGTTTCTTTTAGCAGAACCAAAATCCCTGTAATCCAATAATCCCTGAAATCCAATAATCCCTGTAATCCTGCTATCTTTTCCTTTTCTTCTTTTTCTTCTTTCTCAAAATCGATCTTTTCTGATGTTGGTATTCAGGCGGATCATCATTCGGTGAACCTGTACGAGTAATTCTTCCAGTCTAAGTGGTTTTACGACTACGCTGAAGGCAGCCAGGCTGAGGGCTTCTTCCAGGCGTCTGCTGTCCGGGCTACGGGCAAGCAGGACGACCAGCAGCGACTCATTAAGCCTTCGAATCATCCGCAACAGCGACAGGACGTCGATTTGTGCGACGGCTTCGTCCAGCACGACCGCGTCGGCCAGACCCGCCTGGACCAGTCCTATGACTTCTCCGTCGGAATCCACCTTATAAGTCATAAGCAATTGTGGACCTACGATTAGAGACAGGGCGTCGGCGTACTCACCGGCTTCGCCGCTGACCACCAGTCCGAACGGATTCACATGATTATCTTGTATTGCCTGGGCAACCATTTATCCAATACCTCGCCGAAGCGCGAATACACCCCAGCCACTTCAATGTTAGCAAGTCCAATGCCGCTATCGCTAACGTCTTTATTTGCCAAGGTTTAGCGATATGGCCTAGTTGGCAAAACTGTCAAATCCGCCGAAATTTACAAATGGAGTCTGTCAGAATCTGCTTAAGTGGCAGGTGCAGGAAAAGTATTTGGCATTCGGCATTGGCCCCTGGGGCCAATGCCAAATGCCCTTTGTAATCCCAAGTCCCTAATCCCTCTTTTTTTCGGTATTCCGGTTTTACGGTAATCCGGTATTCCGGTACAATGAAGCGATGAAGGACATTCACCAGGCAGTCGGCGAAATTATAGACGAGCGCATCCTGCGGTGGATCGAGCGGGACGGCGTCAGCAAACTGCTCCTTCCCGAACAGATTACCTCCGCCGACTGCGACGAGTCGGCAAATCCCCAACGGCCACGCAGCCTGAAGCACCGCTCGCACGAACTTGCAATCGGCCTGACCGGAAAGGCGCCGTGCTACATAGAAAGAAAAGCGTTTGTTTTCACGCCCGGTAGGATGGTGCTCCTGCTTGGAGGAACCGCTCACAGACTGTCCCAGACAACTGTCAAACGGGTCAGCAACATTAACCTTAATAGACCGTCTTCGGTCCTTTGGCTGTTGGCTTATCCGTTCGGCGTTCTGGCGGAGGTCAGCCGTGTTGTTGACGGCGCCGATACGGTGGAAGTGATCGCACCGTATATGCTCATGGACCGGCACATCAGCGGGTTGATGGGTCGCCTTCTGGAACAGGTGCGTCCAAGGCCGGCCGGTTACGCCCGTCTCGGGCGGGTCATCCTTATGGAAATCATGGAGCGATGCCTTTGGGCCGAGCACGCTGCAATGGAAGATATGGACAAGTTGTTCCATCAACGCCGCCCGTCGAAGTCCAGGCGCGGCAAGTTACGGTCGGAAGCGAAAAATCCAGAATGGGACAGGCCGGACAGTGAGACCTCGAAGCAATTTTCCGAGCAGGTTCAGGTTGCGATGGAGTTCATCCATTCCAACTACCAGACGCCCATCAGTCTGGACGACATCGCAGATGCAGCCGAGACCAACCCCGATCACCTGGGCCGGCAGTTCAAGGCCGCTATCGGTCTGGCGCCCGTCCAGTACCTCCTTGAAGTCCGCATGGAAACCGCTAAGCAACTGCTTCTGACCGATATGAAGGTTTCCCGGGTGGCCGAGATGGTCGGTATTCAGGACCATTGCTACTTCAGCCGACTCTTCCGTCGCATCAGCGGCGTCAGCCCCCGCCAGTACCGTCGGCAAATAGACCAATAACAAGACCATTTCGCTCTCACCCACCCAATAACGCAGGCCCGAAATAGTCCAACAAAAAGTCGAGATCACCTATAGGCGATTTCGGGTATCCGCAATATAATTTACACAGTGAAATGGAGGTCATTCAATTGCAGATTTCAGATTAGTTGGAAATTGCGGAGGTTTTTATCGGCGGTGTGTTGCCGCCGGGACATTTCGCAAGGGAGTTTAGAAGTAAGGAGAACAAAGATGAGAAATGTAACGATGTTATTGGCGGTAGCGGCAGTATTGGTCCTGGCCGGACAGGCCTACGGTTGGACTGCTGCGACC
>JAUVIQ010000020.1 GCA_030592655.1 Planctomycetales bacterium
TAGGCCGGGCCAGTAAGATCGGGCACACTTTTTACATGGTCGTCAAGATTGTGGATGTGGAGACGACGGTCCAGACGACGGTTTCGGCAAAAGGCTCGGTCGAGAACGGTTTCGAGAACGTCCTCGAACGGCTGGGTGAGCCGTTGAAGAAGAAGATTCGCAAGTTGCAGCGTCCGGTCGTCAAGCCTGAAGACGTCGCTCTGGCGAAACTTCGCAAGGCCGCCAAACCGCTGGCGGGCAAGGTCGTTCTTGTGCAGGTTGAAGAGCGGCACATCAATCGCCCGCTGGTGGACCCTGCCGCACAAATGGCCATCGCCAACCGGCTCAGAAGTCTGGGGTTCAAGGTAATCGTGCCGAAGGACCCCAAGGCCGGTTGGAAGGACGCATTGCTCAAGAGAGGCAAGTATATTGATAAGAAGGTGGACTACCTTCTGGAAGGCGAGGGCATCAGCGCGTTTGCCGCACGGATGCACAACCTGATAAGTTGCCGCGCCCGCGTGGAATTACGTCTGATTGCCGTCCCGGGCCGAAACATCACAGCCTGCGAAAAAGGCATCGGCGCCAGAGTGGACCTCGTCGAAGCCCTGGCTGCCAAGGCGGCACTCGAAGACGCCGGCGTGAACGCCTGTGACGCCGTAATCCTGCGTCTTGCCAAACAGGTAAAGAAGTCCGCCCCAAAGGAAAAAAAGCCCGCGAAGCCGTCAAAGGTAGAGAAATAACCTCTTACGCCTGTAACAGATAAATTGATAGCCTTGATAAACGCGGGAAACAACAAGGGAATATCGTGAGAAAACAATACGCATGGATTGCAGGGATTCTTCTGCTGACGGCTGTTTCAGCAGCAGCGGGCGAAGCCGATAAACGGTTGCCAAAACCCTGTGTGGCTGTTCTGGCTGCGGAAGTTGTCGGGGAAATGTCGCCCGACGAGCAAAAAGCATTGGCTGGGCAACTTGACACGCTTCTGACCGAAAGCCTGGCTAGGCAAAAGGGCTTCGTTACTGTCGATCGCCAGGCGCTGGATAAGGTTCTGAAAGAGCACAAGGCTGCCGCCGCAGGCGCAACCAAGGTCGCTGTCGGTGATGTCGCCGAATCCCTCCGTCCGTTCTGGTCGGCGGGTGTGCTGATCTGCGCGCGAGTGGATGTCAAGTCCAGCGTGCTGGTCGTCGAGGCAGTGTCTGCCCAAACGGGGCAACTGATCGCCAGCCTCTACGCCAGATGGCAAATGAGATCGGACGACGACGTTGCCAAGGCCCTCACTCCAAGACTCCGGGTGTTTGTGGAGAGCATTCTCCGCGGCATAGCGAGGATGCGGGACAAGCCACTGCTTGAGATATCGGGCAAACTCAACGGCGGCTCGATGCGATTGATGTGGATGGTGGATGATCTGACTGGCACCACCGGCGCCAAGGTGGCTGTGAGCGGCAAGGCAACCTGGCTCGAGCCACGCCACCCGCTGGTGACCAAGGAAGAACGGCTTTTGACGGTGATGGGCCTGACCAAAGCCGTCAAAGGCGACATCGCGGCGGGACTGAGCCCTGTGCCGCAGATGCGGCTGACCTTCGTGTTAACAGATTCGGCCAAGACCGGCGTTACTTTTGAAAAAACGCCAATTTCGCTGAAGCTGACGCTGCGTAGCGGAAAGGACAAACCGGTCGAGACGCAGATCAGTGGCGAAGTAGGCAAATGGGATGCCTGCCGCGACAAGGCAGTAGCGTGGGTGAAACTGCAATTGGCCAATGGTGGATCTTCCACTTCGCAGCCGGACCGCCTGGATGATGAAAAACGCGCCAGGCAGCTCAGCCGCGAGATATTAGAGTCGCTCGCAGATATAGTGACTCAAGGCGAACCATCGCCGGAGCTTCAGCAGCGTATTGTCCAGCGGGCGCTGCGAGCGGCCCACCTGGACCCCACCAACGAACAGGTGGCCTTCTTGGTGGTCAAATATCTCAAAGTGTATTGGTATTCGGAGAAGTCCCCGTCACTCCGCTTGAAATGGTTGCAGCGGGACATTGTGGAAATGGAACGATACCTCCAGCGGTTCCCCAAAGCGCCGCCCAAGCATCGCTATTATGTGTTGCGGTCTCGGCTATTTACTCCCACATATAAAGTTTTCTATGGTTATTATGGCGCAGATGCAGAGAGGGCGATGCTGATTCCTCCCAAGCCCGGACCCTATCCGTATGTCAGAATAGGGGTGCGGCGTATCGCGGAGATGTTCTATCTGGCCTATACCGATCGTCGGTACAGAGTCGGCGGGACAACACATGGCCTTGGCATGCTGCTCTTTAATTATCTCATCCCGTGTGTGCCCATGGATAAACTGGACGAGGAGCATGAATTCTGGCGGGAATTCTATACCCGGAAAATCAAGCCTGTGGTCAAGAAGCACGGGTTGAATGACTTTCGCAACACGCGTCCTCTGCCTTGGCATCTGATTGATGCGGCCTTCCTTGCTCGCAAGAAAGACCCCGAAGGCGTCAAGGAGGCACTCAATCGGCTGGCGGCGGAAGTCCCTCAGAACAAGGTTCCCGTCTGGGGCGGCGGGATTAATAAGCGTCCCTTCAAGGTGCCCCTGTTGCTCAGGGCGGCCGGTGCCAAAGATTGGAAGACATGGCGTCCCACGAACAAGGCCCGAGCATCAATCAATATCAGCATCAATCAGATGGATGCCTTCATCGCCAGACTCAAAGGGGGCGGCACCTCAGCATGGGATATGGGCAAGGCCACTTCGCTACCGGCAAGAAAAATGGACATACCCAAATTGAAAGAACGTCATGAGCGTTGGAAGCTTAAAAATATCGAGACGTCGCTCGGTGTCCAGGGGATGTTCATGGTTGGGGATGAACTCTGGGTGGTTATGTATATGAATACACTCCAGCCGCACAGTGCTCTTTTTGTGCTTCCGGTGGAGCGAACCGGTAATCGAGTAACATTTGGGGAGTGTAGGGAAATCCCCTGGCCAGAGAGAGTCGATAAGAAAAAGGTCAGACCTAAATATCGCACATTTCATGTTACTCGAATCGGAAAGACAATGACCGTTTGGATCGGTACATATTCGGGGCTGGCGAGGTTTGATCGTATCAATGGTAAGTGGAAAAGTCGCTGGTACACCCAACGCGATGGGCTGCCTCGATGTAACGTTTTTCAGATATCCAGTGCTCGGAATGGGGCGTCCCGGATCATTCTCTTTAATAGCTACACGACTGTTATTATAACCCAGCCGAATGGTCAAAAATTGCATACGCTTATCCAGCGTACCTGGGCTCTTGATCCTGATACCCACAAGTTACGCTTACTTCACAAGATCCGCTTACCTTCCGATGCCGGAGAGAAGCCACGGGGCCTGGCGAAGACTAAAGATGGGCGAATATATCGTCTCACCAGTCTGGGGCGAGAGGGCTACGATGTGGAGTGGTCTGACGTGATTGGTTTTACCGAGGAAATTTCTACCCCTGAGATTATCATCGACGCCCAAGGCCAACTCAGACTCTTCACGTTTTGGGGCGAGGGCGGCGGCTTCTATGAACGTTCCACGAAAACCTTCAAGCGGATGAGCAGTAGTCTCGGGGCCGGTGGAAAACGGTACTACATCTTTCCGTTTCCGGAAGCCCGTAACATCTTTGGGCGCATCTGTTTTGCGCGTGTGGCACCTTTTGTTACGCTTCCAGGACGATGGCCTTCGGTCAGGCCTGATTTCACCATCTCGCAGGGGCAGTACCTTTGGATCGCCTCATGTCAACCGGGCTGGTCGGGTGTACCCTACTGGCTCACCGGTTATCGTCCGGCCCCGAAGGGCGCAAAGGACTGGGCCGGCAAGGACCGGTGGGTCGGTCCGTTCCGCATGCCTCACGGCGGAAAAATCAGGGGCGTCGCCCCCTATGGCAAGAAAGAAATGTTTGTAGCGACGCGGGTTGGAATTTATTACGTCAATTCGGACAAGTTGACCAGTCAGGCCAAGGCCAAGGGCTATGGCCACTCAACCAAACAGTGGCGTGAGCAATACATCCAACGCCTGAAGCAGAAAGGTTGGAAAAGCGGCGTACCGTATTTGTGCAGCCTGCGCAAGTGGACCGAGGCCGAAGCGCTGCTTGATGAGAAAAAGGCCAAATCATCCCAGGAACGACTGGACATGAAGTTGTGGCGGGCGCATGTGCTGGTCAAGAAAGGTAAGCTCGAAGCGGCGGTGAAGGAGTATGCATCGGCTGTCCAGGACGCACTCGCCCTGAAGGACAAGCCAGCGGAAGTCTTCGCCCGGATGAATCAGATAGTCCTGTTGCACAAGGCCAGGCGATGGCGGGAGATGCTGGATTTGTGTGAGAAGGTAATCGCCAAATTCCCGCAGACAAAACCGATGCGAAAATCCAGCCGCCTGAACCGGTACATCAACAATGCAAAGCAAAATCTCAAAAAGGCCTCCAAAGAGAAAATTTTAAAGGTGAAACCATGATTCCGGTGGCGCTCAGAAGAAGCACGGCTAATCGTTTGTGGATTGTGTGTCTGGTTTTTTTCAGCGCAACGACAGCAATCATCGCCGACGGTCCGACCAGTCGGCCATCAAAACCCTGTGTGGCTATTCTGGCTGCGGAAGTTGTCGGGGAAATGTCGCCCGACGAGCGAAAGGCACTGGCTGGGCAACTTGACACGCTGCTGACTGAAAGTCTGGCCAGGCAAAAGGGCTTTGTTGCAGTTGATCGTCAGGTGCTGGAAAAGGTCATCGCAGAGAGAACAGCCAAAGCCGGCGGGCTAACGAAGATCGACCCGAAAGATGTCGCTGCCTCACTCAAGCCATTCTTTGCCGGCGGTGTGCTGATTTGCCCGACCATCCATAAAGGCAAGCAAGGCAAAATGATCGTCCGCGTCGAAGCGGTGCTTGCACAGACGGGGCAACTATTGGCTGAATTGCATGAGCAAGGCGACTGGAAGAATGGCCGGTGGGCGAAACCTCTGAAGGTTTCCAAAAACCTCGGCCGTTTCTGGGCGGATATTCAACGCAATCTCAAGCGGAACTTCAACCGTCCGGTCGTGGAGGTTGCCGCTGGCCGATTGACAAGCAAACTTACCCGTTTGCAATGGATGGTTGACGAACTGACCGATGCCCTGCGGTCGTGCGTCGGGGCCGAGCATGGTGTCGTGTTGCTCACACCTCGTCACCCGCTATCGACGAAGGAAGAGCGGCTGCTGCGCGTGATGGGCCTGTCAGTCGCAAAACGGAGCGATAAGGCTGCCGGCTTGGCGCCGACGCCGGATATGCGACTAACAACGGAACTCATTGAAACCGTCTCGAACAAGTTAGGTTTCCAGAAGACGCCGATTACAGTGAAGTTGACTCTACGTGCGGGCGGCAAAACCGTTGCCTCGAAGTCTTTCTCCGGCACGGTTAGGACTTTCGAGAAGATTCGGGTTCAGGCCGGTAAGTGGTTCGCCGGGCAATTGGGCAAGTCGGTGAAAACATCCATTCCCGCTAATGCCGAGGTTTTGGCGCGCAAATTGGCAGCGGAGGAATTGACATCTCTGCACCGATTGGCAAGTTTCGGATACAGCGACAGCGACCTCGAATTACACCGACGTGTTCGGCTGGTTCGTTGTGCCCTGCGGGCAGCCCACCTGGACCCAACAAGCGAGGAGGCAGCATATTTCGTGGCGGTGAACGTGGAAAGTCTCTACACTGTTCGGGGCCAATGGGCGACGATGGCCCGCAAAGACCGCGTTCTGGCCGAGGGCCGGAAATACCTCAACCGCTTCGGCGGGAAGGTCGCCAGCCATCATCGCCAGGTCTTGTGGCAAGTCATTAGCACGGGGTCTTCGGCTACATGCGAAGTCTACGGAGGTTTGATACCGTTCACATCAATCATGGGCAAGCCCAACCCTCGTTTGTATCCTTACGCTCGTACCAGCGTTCGGGCCATCACGGAACTCAGCTACCTAGCCGAGACGGACAAACGATACGCCGACAGCAAATCCTTCCGCGTCATGGGCGGCTGGTTGCGCAAAGACCTGATCCCGGCGGTTCCCGATGAATATCTCGACGAGGAACACGAATACTGGCGCAAATTCTGGAAGAACAAAGTCGAGAAGGTTTCCAGCGACGAGGTTGACCCATGGGATTTGATTGAATCGGCCTTCCAGGCCCGAAGGAAAACCCCAAAGTTGGTCCGGGCGGCGTTTCAGAGATTGGCATCGAAATATCCCGAGTCGGAGACGAGCATCTGGCGCCTGGGGCGGGAAAAGGTCATTCCGCTTTACCTCCGGGCCGCCGGAGATCCGCAGTGGAAGACCTGGAAGCCACGCTTCAGCGCCGGGACCATCACGATCACTTACGTGGAGTTGCGCGCTTATGAGAAGCGCTGCTATCCGCCTTTTCCGACTGTCTGGGACTACCCTAACCTGCCCGTTCTGAAGGCGACAAAATTGACGTTCCCCAAGGTGGTGCGGGACTTGGGTTTTCGCAGCAAGAGATTGATGGTAACGTATCCGCGTATCGGTCCGCTCTGTCGGGCCGGGGGAGACATCTGGTTCATCACGCCGACACGATGGAGTACGCCAAATCTGATAGTGCCGCACATTCTGCATGTCGTATCTGAAAAGGACGTTTTTGCTGCCGGTCGTGGCAACCTCACCGTTACCCCGCGACGCCTGGCCTGGCCGAAGCACCCCCGGCTCAACCTGAGCGTAAAAATCAGTGGTAGAATGAATCAATTGACGATCTCTTGTGTCTGTGTGACAGGCCGAGACCCCAATCAGACGGTCTGGATCGGCACGAAATGGCACGGTATAGCCCGGTTCGACAAGAAAGACGGACACTGGACCGGTCGATGGTACACCCAACGCGACGGTATGCCCTCATATATTATTCATCAGATCCTTCCCTACCGTAACGGTGGTAAGACCATGTTGCTGATCTCCGGCCCCTATGATAACAAGCAATACTCCAGTCGGATCGGCCCGTGGAATCGGATCGGCCTGTGGACGCTCGATCCGTCCAAGCACGCGGTCAAGGTTATTGAGAAGGAGGAATTCAAAGGAAACGAGTACGGAATGCTGATAGCCGTCTGGCCGGACAACAGGCGAGTTCTGCTGACATCCCTTGACCTGACTGATGCCGGTAATCTGGATTTCGAGAAGGTTCAGAGGTTCGAAATGTTGAGCCTGTACGATGACCATTACGATGACCTTTACGTTACGCAGGACCGCGACGGTCGAGCGACCCGACGGCGATGGCGTCTGAACGACGAGAATCTATGGGAGGTGACGAAATTATCTCTGGCCCCGCCCAAAGCTCAATCTCGGCTGGTGGCCCGGGCGCCATTACGCTTTTATGCACGGATACGTGCTACCGGAATTACCTGCACTTACGAACGCAAGGTACCGGATTCCCCCCTTGACCTGAATGATGCCGGCCCGGCCGTTACAGCGTGGAAGAACACACTCTGGATGGCCATAAACCGGTCGGCGGGAAATTCGTTTCGAAAGCGGGATGGATTGCTGATATTCAAGCCCGCCTCATGCAACGCCAAGGCCACTGCAAATCAATGGATCGGTCCGTTCCAGATGCCCGACGGCGAGCGGATCACTAACCTGTGGAATGATGGGGCGGGACACATCTGGGTAACGACGCCCGGCGGCGTCTATCGAGTCGATGCGGAGAAATTCCTTGCCTCTAAACTGGCGGCCAGGCAGACCCGGACGAAACAGCAATGGCGGAAGGAATATCAGCGGCGACTGGATGCGTCGAATTGGCGATGCCGTGTGCATGCTTTGACCTTGACCGACCGGTGGAAAAACGCCTTGGAAATCCTTGATACACAGCGCAAGGCGATGGGTACTGTAACGGCAGCATCCGACGCTCACAAAAAGGGCGATCATGCGGATTTATTGACGTGGCGGGCTTCGGTAACGGCCAACATGACGGATGGGGCGAAGCAGGCCATCGGGCTTTACGAACGAGTTGTGTCCGATCCTCGGGTCGATCGCGTCGCTAAATATCATGCTCGCAGAAGTATTCTACTGTTGCTCTGCAAGGCGGAGCAATACGAAGAAGTCCTCCGCCAATCCAAGGAATTCTATCGGCTGTATCCACAAGGGCGTAAATCCTCTTGGCGGTATAATGAGTTTTTGGAGTTACAACTCAACAAAGCTCGCAATAAAGTCGGCACCCCAAAACTGCCTTCTACCGGTTGTCGCGACAACCGGTAGAGCGGTTTGAGGCGGTTCAGGCGGTATCCAGCGGCATTGGCGATGCTCCTATAAGTGCTGATGAACAAAGGAAATATCTTTTCAGACAAGGAGTTACGAAAAAAAAGCAGAAATGAATTAGCAAACCGTCGCTTTCAGCCACTCAGCCACCTCTCCGGGTTGTACGCAAATCTCTATCTGGCAGGCACTTACAACAAACCGTCGTGTTGGCGCTAACGTGCGGTTTGTTTATCAACAATCGGACTTCCAAACTCAAATTACGACACTACAGTTAAACGCCCCAGCCGTCAAGGATGTCTGCAACCTTTTTCTCATATTCCAATATCAGAAGCGGCCATGGGTTGAATCTGCTGCCGAAAGGTCCTGCCCGCAACGGCCCACAACAACAGGCGTGGCAAGGGATGCGTGGCTATGCCGCCTTCGGCAATTCCGCACGAGGACCGCCGGCGCTACCTTGGCCCGTACGACGACCCGGAAAGCCGTGAACGCCACCACCGCTTTATCGCGGAGTGTGAGGTGGAGAACCGGTAGGGGGGTCAGAGGTCGCTTTCGGCGGGCAGCAGGAGTTCGAAGCAGGCGCCGTCCTTCACCTGTTTGTCGAGGCGGAGATCGCCGTTCATATCGCGGGCCAGTTGACGGCTGAGTGCCAGGCCGAGGCCAACGCCCGGGGCGGATCGGGCCGCCTCGTGGGCGGGTTTGTGGAACGGGCGGAATAGGCGTTTGATTTCGGCGGTGGCGACGCCCGGGCCGTGGTCGCGGATGCGGATCAGGCCGTATCGGCCGCGCCGATCCAGTTCAAGGTGGACCCTCCGCTTGTCCGAGCGGGCGGCGTACCTGCACGCGTTGTCCACCAGGTTCAACAGTATCTGCTCAACGGACGATACGTTCACCCGCACGCGGGTTTGCATCGGCGTCTCGTCCGCACTGACGACGAGGGTCATGCCGGCCTGCTCGGTGCGGGCGGCGAGCCGATCTCGCGAACGGGCCACGATCTCGCCAAGCCCGACCATCTCGAAGACTTTGCCGGACCGCGGCCCGGAGAGCCGGGCGTATGCCAGGACGTTCTCCACCAGGTGAGAGAGACGCTCGGACTCCCGGCGCAGACGGTCGAGGTAGTCTGTGCGCTGCTTTTCGTCGGTAACCATACCGCTGGCGAGCATGTCGGCGTAGAGCCGAAAGGTCGTCAGGGGTGTGCGGAGTTCGTGCGTTACCGCCGAGACGAACGCGCCGCGACGTTCGCTGAGCCTGATGGTCCCTCGGAGTACCAGCGCCACCGAGGCAGCGCCGATCAGGATGCAGCCCCACGCGATCAGCAGCGACAGAGCGATCGGCCAGGCGTTGGCGGGGACGTCGCTGGGTACCTCACCCGGAAGCAGCCTGACCGGCAGCGCCGCCAACATGCAGGGCTGGTCTGCACCGACGCCGACGGCTGCCGGCGTCAGGTCGGCGGCGGGAAACAGGTCTTTGGCGCCTGCCAGTAGCCAGTTTCGGACGTGCGGCCAGTTCAGCCGGCAGCCCTGAACGTACTCATCGCCGCCTACCCGCACCCTGCGCGCGAGCACCAGCACCTGGCCGACCCACACCGGCCTCAGCGCGCCTTCGGACACCTCGGCTGTTTCCTGAGAGCGACTGACCCGCAGGGAATCGGCACGTGCAGCCTGACGGGCGGCTACGTTTCGAGCCTGCCGCTCGGCATTGCTCAATTTCGCCTGCTGCATGAAGCGATCGCGATCCGTTCCCGCGCGGCGGGCCGTTTCGATCGGTCCGACGGCGGCCAGTGCCGCAGAGGTCGCGTCAGCTTCGGCCAGAATCGCCAGCAGCGTCTCCCGCTTCAGGACCGCTTTGAGCCTGTCGAGCCGCTCGGCGGCGGCGATGATCCTTTCGTGCGAGAGATAACCCGTCTCGGCCAAGTCGCGCTGGTTGCCCCTCGGCGCTTGCGGCGAGGTCAGCCTTCCGGACGGGTCGAATTGAAAGTGCAGCAGGATGGACGGGGACTCATACGTCAGCAGCGTCGAGGGCACGAGTATCTCGTCGGGTTTGATCTCGGCGAACATACGGGTGTAGGCCCGGCCGACGGGGTAGAAGGCGGTGTAGGCGAAGTATGGCCGGGCGCTTTCGCGGGTGATCATCGCAGTCATTGCAGAATCCATTCGCCACAGCGCCAGGCGGACCTTCTCCTGGACGGCGGCCCGCCGGCTGGCTTTCAGTTCAGTCCTCTCCAGGCGAATGGCGGTCCGGCTGATCCAGGCCATTGCCGCCAGCACCAGGACCAGGCAGGCTGCGAAGATCAACCAGATGTATCGCAATCGCTTCATTCGGCCTCCTCCTGCGCGGCGAACATGTATCCTTTGCCTCGGATGGTCAGCAGCAGCCTCGGATGCGAGGTGTCTTCGCGCATCTTCTCACGTAGGCGCGCGATGGTCATGTCGATGGTGCGGGTGTCGATGCCGGTCGGGTCGAGCCGCCAGACCCGCGAGAGTATCTCCTTGCGCGAGATGGCGCGTCCGGCGTTGCAGATCAGATACCGCAGCAACTCGACCTCGAGCTGCGACAGTTCGCAGCGCAGGCCGTCGTCGTATTGTATCTCGCGGCGCTGGAAATGCACCAGGCCGTCGGGGATGCGTATCTGGCGGACGTCGGAGGGTCTTTCGGGCGAGCGGCGGAACACCGCCTCGACGCGCGCCAATAGTTCCTTGAGGCTGAAGGGCTTGACGACGTAGTCGTCAGCGCCCAGCCGCAAACCGGTAACGCGATCGGACTCCTCGCCTCGCGCGGTCAGAATGACCACCGGAAGGGTCGGGCGAGTCGCGCGGATCTCGCGAAGAATCTCCAGACCGTCCAGGCCCGGAAGGATCAGATCAAGCAACACCAGGTCACAGTCGGAAGTTATCGCCAGGTCCAGCCCAAGATCGCCGTCCTCGGCCTGACTGACAGCATAACCCGACATCCGGAGGGCATCGACGACGCCCTGTCGGATGGAGGTGTCGTCCTCGATGACCAGAATTCGTTGTTGATTCATGGTTCATTTATTATTGGCATTTCGACAACGCCGTCAATCCGCCATGATGTAGGCCAGGATGTTGCCGACGATCTTCCTGGCCGATTTGGGCTTGTATCCCAGTGCCTGATAATTCTCGATGCCCGCCATCGCTGCCGAGAGGTCGAACTCCGAAAAGATGACGGCCGGGCGGTCCTTGACAAATGCGACGAGCAACTTCTGTCGGCCGTGCGTCTCGCCGCGGCGGCGGAGCAGTTGCCTGACCGGAAGTTTGAATCGAATGCCACGGGACATATCCACGCCGCCCTCGAATCGGCCTTCGGAAAACACGTGATCGGCCGGGAGCGGCTTCAAGGCCCCGAACGTCGCTTCCAGTTCTGCCCGCGCGGTTCTTGCAAAGACCGGCGACCCGGCGTAGGCATCGACCAGGACCGTCCCGCCGCTCTCGACGAATGCCTTAAGTGCGGCTCGCTCGCGGGCGGTCAGGTGCAGTCCGTATCGGCCTGTGATGTGAAGCAGCCGGATGCCATCGAGTTTGTCGTCGATGAGCGACACGGGCGGCAGTTCCTTCAGTTCACAGCCGGTGATGTGCTTGACGTAAGGGGCGAACTTCGGCCAGCACATCGCGGCGGCGCGCCAGCCGCCCCTCATATACTTGCTGCTGACGTGCTTTACCCGCGCTACCGTTACGGTCTCCTTTCGCGGTTTGGCCGGGGACTTAGCCGGCAGGATCGTGGCAAACTTGCCCTCAAGCGCGCCCAGATCAGTCGCGTAGAACAGAAGGTTCATCGCCAGTTTGAATGCATCGCTGTCGGTGCGGTTCATCTGCCAGTCGGCAGAGGCGTACTCCTCGGAGAGGAAGAAGAACGTACGCGATCCGTCGGAGACACCCTTCAGCCGTGGCCGACGCTTCCAGTCCGGCTTAAGGACCGTATAGACGCCGTGGCCCGCCGGCAGGGGCTTGAGTTCGTAGGTGGGGTAATCCTTCTTCGGGAACATCAGGCGGACGAGTTCCCACATAGAGACGGTGAAGGCCTCGCTGTGATCGCTCGGCTCTGCCAGGATCGTCCCGCCGCGAAGGATGTACTCGCGAAGTTTGAGGATTTCTTCCTCGCTGAACTTGGCGGCCTTGGAGCCGCTGATGAACAATATAGGCGCTTCGAATTCTTTCGGTTTTGCAGCGATGGAGACAGTCTGCCAGTTCAGCGGGCTTTCGTAGGCCGACCAGAGGTATTTGCTTAGGTTCGCCAGGTCGCGCGGGTTCAGATTCCAATCGTGGCCCTTACCGTATTCGAGTTTATTGAAGGCCACCGGCGCGCCGCCATAGACAAGGAAGAGCGTACAGAAGCAGGTGTTGACGATCGCGCCATATCCTCCCGGGATCGAACCGTCTCGGCGCTGGGACCTGAGTACGGTCAGTGCGCCTTGGGCAAACCAGTCCTCCCCGCCGATGTACTTTCGCCCGCCGGCGACGCCCGTCCGCTCGATCCCATAAAGGTAGTACCCGCCGCCTTTGCCGCCCTTTCGAGCACCCAGCCAGGCCATGCCTCGCTCGATGGACTTCAGCACCTTGGCCGCCTCACCCGTCGTGAATGTCCGCGGGTTCTTGCGGCTATAGAAATTCTTCCCGTGATACATGTCGAAGACGAGGAACATACTCGCCAGGCCCGCGGTCGCCATGTTCGGCGTCGAGCTGCCGCGAGTATAACTCCATCCGCCGTCGGCGTTCTGGCATTTGCGGAAGTGTTTGGACATCTTCTTCCAAAACGCATCGCCCGGCTCGAACCCGGCCCGCGCCGCCGCCCAGATGCCCAGCACGCCGTACTGTGTGCAGGAGTTGTCCCAATCCCGAGATTCCATCGTGTACCGCCAGGCCTGCCTGTCGCCAAGCGCCTTCATCAGCCAGTCGAAATCGGTCTTCAAGGCGGCGCGTATGTTCTTGTCGTAGGGGACCTTTCGCAGGGCATACTCCCAGGTGTTCGCGCGGATACCGCGGACGTAGGTATTGTTGGTATTCCGCTTGGCCAGCCATTCGAGCGCCTTTCTCAACTCCGGATCGCTCTGTGGGTTCGCACCTGCCGCCAGCATCGTCAGCGTCGCCAGGGCCGTGCCGCCGCCACGGGCATGGCCTGCCTCAATTGATCCGTCCGCCCGCTGCTGTGAGCGGAGGAACATCACGGCATCCTCGATGGCCACGCGGATCTTGGCGGCTGTAACGGGACCCGCGAAAGGCTCGTGGACGCCGCCGGCGGTCGGCTGGTTCACCAATCGTCGGTTGAGGTTGCCCGGTCGTCGGACCTGCCCGACCGCGACGCCCGCGGTTACAGCCAGCACGAATAGCGTGATTGTTTTTCGCCTCATTGTCGTTTCTCCTGTGCGGTGCCGGAAAAGATATTTAGCGTTATTGCGCGGTGGGTCGGGAGACCCACCGCGCAGAACTTAAGTAACCGCTTACTTCTTGTCGGCCTCACCGTTGGGGTTCGCCTTGTTCTGAACCCTTATCTGGACCTGGGGAATCCGGTTAATCTGCCGCCCGGGTATCTGCCGATTATCATCGACAGCAGGTTTCGGCTGGGGCTTGTCCTTATCGCGGAGGGCGTCAATTTTTGTCTTGCCGTCCTTTTCGACGACGATCCGCTCGTTGCCGATATTCATTGAGACGTTCCATCCGATCTTCTGGGCCTGGGCGAAATCCTTATTTGCCCGAAGCAGTTTGAAGTACTCCTTGCCGAAGAGTTTGACGGTGCGTGTTTTTCTCTTGCCCGGCTCGTTGGCATCGACCCACTGTCCGTCGCGGAGGTAGAACGCCCGCCGACCAACCTGGCGGATGCGACTGGCCGCCACAATCTTTCCGCGGCGGTCCACGTAGCAGTTGGCAGCGTTACCGGCGACGACGCGGTTCTTAAGCCGGGCGTCATTGCGCGCCTGCTGGACGGCCCACTGACCTTCCAGGTTCGCATTCGCCCGCCGCATGTTCTCGGCCGCCTTGCGGAGAGCGACCTCATTGGTCATGTCCCCGCCGGCCAGGGCGAGAAACTCCGTGTACTCGGTAACGACGCCGAACTTCTTGCTCAGGCGGACCACCTCTTTGATCAACTCCTTGTTCTCGCCGTGGAGTCGGATTTCCTGGAGGAGGAAGCCGATCTTGCGAGCCGCCCATAGCGGCGCGAGGAACTGGCGGTCCGCCGCAGCGGGCGTGTCGGGGAACAATGCCTTACACGCATACTCGACCTTTTTGCCGGCAAGCGCGCCGGAAATCGTGAACGTGTGCGTCCCGCCGTCGCGATATCGACCGAAGACCATGATCTCGCTGCCCTTGAATAGGACGGGCAGTTTCTTCGGATACACCGAGTGCGTCCGCAGTTTGCCGAATCCCACCGCCACGTCAGTTAGTACCGGATAAGACAGGCGGTTGTACAGGACGGCGACCTTCACGTCGATCTCTTCATCGGGATCGAGGTACTCGCTGCTGCCGTCGGTCATCTCGGCGAGTCTGTCCAGCAGGTGTGCGTTGACGTCGTGCCCGACGCCCATAACGAAGACGCGTGCGGACGACGTGTTCGCTTCCTTGACGGCCTCGAGGATCTTTTCGGGGACGAGTTCGCCGATCGTCGGCGTCCCGTCGGTCAGGAAGATCATGATCCTCGGTCGGCCCTTCGTCGGTTTTCCGCCCAACGCGGCGGCGAGCGCCCCGCTGATGTTGGTTCGCCCGCGTGCGACGAGGTTTTCGACGAATTCACGTCCCGCCGAGATGTTTGCCTTCGACACGGAGGACAGGCCGCTGCCGAATCGCTTGACGTCGGTGCCGAACGTAACGATGTTGAAACGGTCGGACGGGTTGAGCCTTCCGAGACAGTAATCAATGGCCGCACGGGCCTGCTCGATCTTCTCGCCGCGCATCGACCCGCTCGTATCCAGCACGAAGATGACGTCTTTGGCGACGGCCTTCTCGCCGCGCCCGCCGCCGGTCGGGTTGCCGATCAGCATGAAATAACCGTCCTCATCGCCCTCGCCCCTGTACGTGAGGACACGCAGACCCAGCGCGTCTTTGTCGGCGATGTAGTAGAGTCGGAAATCGCCGCCGCCGGAGAAGTTGTCCGCCTTGACGCGGACGACCGCCTCGCCGAGGCCCTTGCGTTCAATGACGGCCTCGTGCGTGGGACTGAATATCGTGCGCAAGGGTTTTTTGGTCGTGATCCTGGCGACCAGCGACAGTTTGGCGACCGGCCCGCGGGCGAACTCCGCCGCCGGCATCGGACAGTCAAAGAACTTGACGCCCTGGACCTTGCGAATCGCCTGCACGAACATCAACCGCAGTTCGGCCTTGTTCAACGACAGTTCCTGCTCCAGCAATATTGCCGGTTTGCCCGTGAAGGCAGCGACATCCACTCGCCCCGTTGCCTTCGCGATCGCTTCATAGACCTTCTGCGCTTGGGCCGAGGAGAGGAACCGGCAGGGCAGCGCCTTTGGCTGTTCGCCCAGATTGGCAGCCTTCATCTTTAAGATTGGCAGCCTTGATCCGTACGCCGGAATGGACGCATGCTCATGCCCTTCAGACAGCGGTATCAGACAGACGAAAGGCATCACCTCATCCGAGCCTGTGTACGTCTCGTAGAGGTTCACAAATGCGGTGTCGTCGTCAACGGTTGCGGTAATCGTGCTGTACCGGACGGTGTAGAAGGGCGCTTTGACGTCCTTGTTGGGGATGAACTTGCCGTCCGCGAGCCTGCCTGCGAAGAAGACAGGCCCCGCCATTGTCGCCGCCGGCAGAAGGATCAGCGTCGCGACTGCCGCTGCCAGAATAATTGTACGTTTCATCTTGTGGTCTCCTTTCATTTACTGGTGATCAGAATGTTCTTTCCGTCAATCCGCAGAACGATTTCGCCGGACATCGACAGCGTGCCCTGGCGGTTGTCCTCAACGAGCCTGTCCAGCAGTTTCAGGAACTCCGGCGAGCCGATCTTGACGGTCTTGTCGGTCTTGTCGCCGCCTTGTGCGTTGATGGCGTTTCCGTCCACCCAGCGACTACCCCGGCGGAAGAACGCCCGGTCGTTCATCTGTTGGACGCGGGCGACCTGCACGCGGTTCATGTCCTTGTCGAGGAAAAAGTTCCGCCGATTACTGAAGGTCTGGCGCAGCTGGAAATCATTGTTGTAAGCCTGGTTCATAGCGCCCTTACCTGAACGGCCACGGACGGCTCGCGAATACAGGTTTGCGTTGGTGTCGAATCGGATCGCCTCGCGCCGGTTCAGGTCTGTGCCTTCCTTGGCAAGGAAGGCCGTGTACTCGGTGAGGATGCCGAACTCGATCGACAGGCGGACGATCTCATCGACCAGTTCCTTCATCTTCGGATCCGTGGCCGTCCCGGCGGCGATCACCGAGGGATTGGCGACGGCTTCCGCGCCGGCCTGACGTATCGCGTCGATCAGGACGCCGATCTTCCGACTGGCCCAGAGGCGCGGTACGAAACTGTTCTTCGTCGTGGCCTTGTCCAGTTTGAAGTTGAACTTGAACGTCTTGGGCTTGCCTCGGAAGTTGCCCTTCAGCCGGAAGCCGAGCGGCTTCTCGCCGGTGTACTTGCCCAGCAAGACCAGCCTGTCGCCCTCGAACATGTCGGGCAGTTGCGCCGGTAGAAGGTCGGCGACGCGCCGGCTGACCGGTTCGCCGTTCGAATCGACCACGGTCAACACCGGTTCGGAAAGCACCGGTCCAAAGAGGCGGCGATAAACCTGGGAAACCTTCACCTCGACGTCCTCTTTCGGTAAGACGAACGTACCGACGGCCCGACTGTTGTGGGCGATGTGCCTCAGCAGCGGGGTGTTGACGTCGAAGCCGACGCCGAACGTGAAGATACGCCGTTTGTGCTTGTTGGCCTTGATTGCGGCATTGCGGATCGCCACCTCGTTCCGCACGCCCACCGTGGGAAGCCCGTCGGTCAGAAACAGAACGATCGGCAGCATCCCTTTGGTGGGCTTCTGCCGAAGCGCTTCTATCAGCACGTCGTGAATGTTCGTGCCGCCGCCCGACCTGAGGGAGCGGATATAGTGCCGGGCCTCCTCAAGGTTCTTTTTGCTCCTCACTACCGGCGCGGGCGCGAAGGTCGAGATCGAATCGGAGTAGTCGATGATATTGAACTTCTCCCCGTCGAGCAGGCCCTGAACGACCTGGAGCGCCGCGGCCTTGGCCTGCGCGAGTTTCTCGCCCGCCATCGAGCCGCTGCGATCGAGCACGACGGTAATCTCCCTCTTGACGGCAGGCTCGTCGGCCTCCCGACCTTGACCTCCGACCGGCAGACCCGCTAACAGGAGAAAATACCCGCCACCGATCTTCGGATCGGGATACGCCAGCAGCGATGCCGTTACGCCTCCGTCTTCTTCCTGAAGGTACGACAGTTGGAACGGGCCCGGCTCGGTCATCGCGCCCCTGGCAATCTTCGCTGAAACCACGTTCGGTTTGATGCGCCGAAACTCCAGTTTGTGACTGGGCGAATAGACCGTCGAAATCGCCTTTTTGGATTTGATCCTGACCGAGATCTCCCACGGAACGTTGTAGTTGATCGCTTCGCTTCGCGGCAGGACGTAATCGATGCGGCTGCCGTCAGCCGGAAGGAGGTTTTCGTAGGTCAGGCGGACCTTCTGCGTGCCGTTTGGCGCGATGGGGAAGACACTCGAACGAATCAGGTTGTAGCCCACAAACTCCAGCAGCGCGGGGTCCTTGATCCTGGCGACGATGGATTTGTAGGTCTCGACGGCCTTTTTCTTCGGCAGCAGAACGGCCGACGGTTCCTTGCCGGCGCCCTGAAAGGTGAAGCCCCTTACGACCGCGCCGTCGGGCACCGGCACGAGCAGTTCAGCCTCCATGCGCGAGCCGGTCGGGTTCTTCAGAGAGATGTCCATCCGCGTCGTCGCCGCCTGCTCAAGAATGACCACGGCGACCTTCACGCCGGTGATCTCGACCTGCTGTCGGCGGCGGTCGAGGCTGAACGACCGCGACTGCGGCACGATCACGTTGGATGCAAACGCGCGATGGTGAACGCGCCGCGCCTGGCCGCCCGCCGGCAAGGCCGGCAGCGCCAGTAGCGAAATCAACAACGCTGCACAGATTCGATTCTTCAAGATACTCATTTCGATTCTCCTTATCGTTCGTCCCACAGACCGTTCCGGCGAAGCTCCAACTTCGCCCTTCCTATCTTATATTGTCGCACAAGACTACCGATCCGTTCGTAACAAGTCTGTAACAACGGATTCAAGACCTTCATCGTCTCCGCTGGCGGTATCCAGTTCATGCAACCCGTAACCGAAAAAATCTACGGCATTCCGCCGGAACAAGTAATGGGCTCCAGCGTTGTCAGCGAATTCCAGATCAAAGAAGGCAAGCCGGTGCTCGTTCGTATGCCGAAAGTCGGCTTCGTCAATGATAAGGCGGGCAAGCCGGTTGGTATCTATGAACACACCGATGCGGATCGCGAGTATGCCTACGACCGCAAAAGCCACGTCGGAAAGCTCGACAAGGCGCTCGACCAGGCCGATGCCAATGACTGGATTATTGTGGATATGAAGAAGGACTGGAAGTCCGTGTTTCCCCCTCCGCCGAAATAGCATACGATGCATTGCAAAGAGCAGTGGTCATGCCGAAAAAACGTAAGACAGAGAACAAGAAGAAGCTTCGTCGCCAGGAACGGGCGAGGGCCTTCGAACGGGGAGGCTCGCCCCCGACGCCGACCGGTGGGCCGAAGCCGATCCGCTTCTGCATGATGGCCAAACCGGCTGGTCCGTCGTGCAATCTGCGATGCAGGTACTGCTTCTATCTGGAGAAGGAGGCCTTGCTGGAACCGGGCAAGCACCGCATGAGCGACGAGGTTCTCGATGCTTACGTCTGCAAGTACATTGAGTCGCAGCCTGGCGCCCAGCCAGTCGAGTTCCACTGGCAAGGCGGTGAGCCGACGTTGATGGGGCTGGACTTCTACCGCAAGGCTGTCGAGCTTCAGCGGCGCTACGCCAACGGCAGGCGATTCAGCAACATGATCCAGACCAACGGCACGCTGCTGGACGACGAATGGGGCCGCTTTCTCTCGAAAGGCAAGTGGTTGGTGGGTCTGAGCCTCGACGGCCCGAAGGAGATCCACGACACCTACCGACTGGACACCCGTGGGGAAGGCTCGTTCGACTCCGTGATGCGCGGCCTGGAGGTTCTCCAGAGGCACAAGGTCGAATACAACGTTTTGGCCAGCGTTACACCTGCGAGCACTGCCCGGCCGATGGAGGTGTACAACTTCCTCAAGCAGGCGGGCGTGGAGTTCGTTCAGTTCATGCCCATCGTCGAGCGTATGCCGGATCAGGCAGCCGAAGCCCTTGGCCTGCAATTGGCCGTCGGCATCCACTTCGGGGAAGCCGTCCAGACCTTGCGGATGACCCCGTGGAGCGTCGAGCCCGAGGCCTACGGGGAGTTCATCTGCCGCATCTTCGATGAATGGGTGCGGAACGACGTCGGCGACTTCACCGTGATGAACTTCGAGTGGGCCTTGGCGAACTACATGGGCCGACCGGCGGGAACCTGCGGGTGGATGCCCAAATGCGGGCGGTCGCCGATCATCGAGTACAACGGCGACGTCTATGCCTGCGACCATTACATGTACCCCGAATACCGACTCGGCAACGTGCTGAACGACGATCTTCAAGAGATGATGCAGTCAGACCGGCAACGGGAGTTCGGCGACGCCAAACTTGACTCACTGCCTGAGTATTGCAGGCAGTGCCCGGTAGGTCCGGTCTGTTGGGGCGAGTGCCCCAAACGCAGATTTTGCCGGACACCCGACGGCCAGCCTGGCCTGAACTACCTCTGCGCCGGCTACAAAAGATTCTTTGAGCACGCAGCTCCGTACTTCCACGCAATAACCAAACTGCTGAAGATGGGGCAACCCGCCTCCGCGATCATGCATACCGACCTGCTCGTCATGCCCAGGACAAGCCGTCCGATGGCGTCAGGAGGACATTCTCGGCAAGCGATGCGCTGACCATCTTCTCAAGCGGCCTTGGGCCAGTACCGGCGAAGCAGAATAGAAACCGGTTTCCTTACGAATTTCAGGTGGGCTAACCGAGTCCGCACTTGTTTGTGGATTCTGGTGCGGTTAACATCGCATAAGGAATAAGATTGCGACATGCAAGAACTCGATTTCATCGAAACGCCTGAAAACGTCGAACTCCAGCGCCGTCTGGCGGGGATCGGTACGCGATTTATCGCCGGACTGCTGGACACGTTGATACTCATCGCCATTTATGTGGTGTTGCTATTGATCTGGCTGGTGAGTACCTTTGCGGATGTTTCAGGCGACGCCGATTTTTTATTCGAGGCCTGGACGTGGAGCATGGCGATTCTGTTGCTGCTGGGTTTTGTCGTTTATTGGGGGTACTTTGTCTTTTTCGAGATGCGCACCAACGGTCAGAGTCCCGGCAAGAAATCCCAGAAGATTCGCGTCGTCAAGGACGGTGGGGGGGCGATAACGTTCACAGACATCGCCATTCGCAACCTTTTACGAGTCGTCGATGGAATTGCAGGTTACGCAGTGGCCGGTATCTGCATGTTCGTTACCCGGAAAGCCCAGAGGCTCGGTGATCTTGCCGCCGGGACGGTGGTTATTTCAGAAGCAACGAGCGAGTACTTCGCACGGTCCGGTTCAAAGGGCGACGTTCAATGGCAACGAGAGGCCTCTCCGGAGGCTTTACGGGCAACGGGCCTGAATCCCGAGGAGTACCGATTGCTGTCCAACTACTGGATGCGGCGCAGTCAGATTACGCTGGACGCACGCCGGCAATTATTACTGACGCTGGTTTTACCGATTCTGAAACGCCATGGGCAGGCTCCTAGGGACGAATCTGTTGCGATGCTGGAGTATCATCTGGAGTTGCTCATGCACAAGGCCATTGCGTCCGAGCAGACCAAGCCCCCGGCTCCTGGAAGCCAAGGAGTACAATCATGACGCCGGCGCGTTTTCTGGAGACACGCAGAGATGCGTGGAACCGGCTTGAGACCCTCATAGCCAAGGCCGGTTCGCGGGGGGTTGCCAGACTCACCGATCATGAACTGCATGAGTTGACCCGGCTGTATCCGGCGGTAGCGGTGGACGTCGCGCGAGCACGCATGTACGAGATTGACCCGAAGACACAGCGGCGAATCAACCAACTGGCAATTGCGGCACACGGGCTTTTATATCGCCGTCGGTCCGTCAGACCGACCAGGGCGATCTGGCGTTTTTTTCGGCATGACTACCCGCAATTGTTCCGTCGATTGTGGGTGTACATGGTGCTGGCGACTGCGATCTTTACGGTCAGCACACTTGGTGCATACGTAAGTGTGCGTATCCGTCCGTCAACGGCGCATCTGTTTGTACCGGGCGGCCTGGATGTCGTTGACGAATCGGAAGTAACCGCCGAGGACGTATCCGAACGCTACCGGCGAATGCCCAAGCCGCCGATGGCAAGTGCTATAACGACCAATAATATTTCCGTTGCGTTCGCGGCCTTTGCACTGGGAATAACCGCGGGAGTGGGAACCTGCTATGTTATCCTGATGAACTCGATGATGCTCGGCGGTTTTTTCGGACATTTCGCCAACCACAACCTCAGTTACGAGTGTTACTCCTTTCTCATACCGCACGGCGTGCTGGAGATATTTGCGATTCTCGTTTCGGCAGCGGCCGGGCTTAGGCTGGGCTTGTCGCTGGCGATTCCCGGGCAGGTAACGCGAAAAAACTCCCTGCGAGCAGGAGCGAAAGAAGCGGTGCTGTTGGTTATGGGAACCATACCGATGTTCATTATCGCCGGTGCCATCGAGGCATTTGTTACCCCCACATACGTCATTCCCGGCTGGGCAAAAATCATCATAGGCCTGACGGTGTGGGCGGCAGTCATGGCGTATCTGTTGCTGGTCGGGCGTCGAAAGGACGGGAAGTCTGTCATTGGTACGGGAAAGGCTACAGTCGTCGCGTTGACTTGATCAGCAAGTAGCGATTGATAAGGTCCGGCGTCAGCGCCCCTGGATTCGTATCGAGTACGTCCACACCGGAGAGTCTCATCGCCGCCAGCGCTTCCTTGCGCGCCATTAATACGTCCAGTGCGACCGCCTTGCTGTATGGGTCCGGCGTTTTGGTCAGCGGCGTCTCGGCCAGCGTACGGATGTGAGGGTTGGCTAGAGTAACCGCCATGGCCAGATGCCGTCGGGCGAACCGAGCGAGGTAGGAGAGTATCACATCGCTGGCTTGGCGGTCGATTACATCTGTCATCAGGCATATCAGACTGCGTTTTCGGTTTTTGAGTCCGATGAACCGGCAGGCGGCTCCGTAATCGGACTCGACGAGCCTTGGTTGAAGTTCGTACAGCGCCTTGGCGACACGTTCGATGCTTTGCACCCTGCGGATGGGAGGAAGGTAACTTTCGATGCGGTCGCTGAAGGCCACCAGGCTGAACCAGTCGCCTTGACGCAATGTAACGTAAGCGAGCATGAGGGCGGCGTTCACCAGGTAATCCAGCCGGCTGATGCCTTCGAATTCGCCGGCGGTGGCCCGCCCAACGTCTATCGCCACCAGGACGCTCTGCTGTCGCTCGGGCTGATAATTCTTGACAACGAGTTCCGCCCGCTTGGCAGTGGCTTTCCAATCGACGCGGGACATGTCGTCGCCCTCGGCATAGAGCATCAGGCTCTCAAATTCCGATCCTTGTCCGATCCTCCGCATCCTGGCCAGACCCTGTTCGTATGTCAATCCACGCCTCAGAAGCAACTCGTATTGCTTGAGGTTGACGAGGTTGGGAAATACATGGATTTCGACCGGGACAGCCAGGCGAAACTGGCGGTAAAACAGTCCCATCGACGGAAGGACACGCACGTCAAGGTTGCAAAGTTGATACCTGCCCCGGCGGCGCGCCAGCAGCTGATATTCCAGCGTTCCGTCAGCGCCGGGATCGAATATGCCGATGCATTGGGCGGGTTGGGTTTCAATCGTTTCGGGGGGATCTTCGGCAAGGCATATCTCGACCCGTCGCCGGCTTGCGTTGTGGACCTGGAGTTTGATGCAGGTCGGCGCCGCCAGTGATATCCTTTCGGGCACGATGCGGGTTATCGTGAATTGTCGCCGACGCGGCAGCATAAGCGCATCGGCAATTATGAATGCGATTAGCATCAGTAAATAGACGACTCCGACGACCACCAGAGGTTTGAACACCGCTCCGATCAGGAAGATCGGTACGGCGGTGAGAATCATGATTATTAATCTGCGTGAAGGAAGCATGTTCTATCTCGGAACCTCGATGCTCGCCAGCAGTTCCTGGATGCAGTTGTCGCCGGTGCGACCTTCGACTTCGAACTCCGGGTGCAGAACGATGCGGTGCCGAAGCACCGGCAGGGCCATGGTCTTTACGTCATCCGGTGTAACGTACTCGCGCCCGGCGATGATTGCACCGGCCTTGGACGCTCCCATTAACATGACAGCGGCCCTCGGACTGGCCCCCAATGAGACCTGTGGCATAGTCCTGGTTGCGCGGACGATTTGTGTCATATA
>JAUVIQ010000049.1 GCA_030592655.1 Planctomycetales bacterium
GACGAATGGCGTCGAAATTATCCCAGCGGTTCACTTGCCGGTCAGGTGTTGGGTTTTCGTCTGATCGACGGTCGAGCCGGTGGTGGAATCGAACTTCAGGCGGATAAATGGCTATCGCCGCGCGACGGCCGCAAAGTGCTCCGATGCGACGCTTCCCGTCGGGGGACGTACGCCGACGTCGTGGAATACGACCCGCCGGAAGACGGGAAAAACGTCGTATTGACGTTGGATGTGTCTATTCAGGGTTTTCTGGAAGATGCGCTCATCGAAACGGCTGGTCGTTTCGGCGCTGAAGCGGCGATGGGCGTGGTGATGGACCCGAATACCGGCGCGATCCTGGCAATGGCATCGATGCCTTCGAGCGATCCTAATCAGTACCGTACCACCCCGTCCGACCACCGTCGCTGCAGGGTGATTACCGACCCATACGAGCCCGGAAGCGTATTCAAACCCTTCATAGCCGTCGGTGCGGTGCAGATGGGAAAGGTTTCGCTCGACACGACGTTCTTCTGTCATAACGGCGTGTACAGGGCGCATCGCGGCGGGACGATCCGCGAGTTCGGCGGTCATCGGTTCGGACGGATTCCGCTTTCGGAAATCGTGATCAAATCCTGTAATATCGGTATGGCCAAACTCGGCGAGCGTCTTGGGAACGAATCGCTTTGCCGCATCGCGTCGGCCTTCGGGTTCGGACGCCAAAGCGGTATCGACCTGCCCGGAGAGTGTCCGGGAAGACTCGTCCATCCACGCCGGTGGACCGGATACGCCACAAGACGAATGCCGTTCGGGCAAGGCCCGATTATGGTAACAACCCTCCAGTTGGCCAATGCATTCAGTGCAATCGCCAACGGCGGCGAGTTGCTTCGTCCGAGGCTTATCGAGCGTGTGCTCGATGCCGACGGGAAGGTGCTGCTTGAGAACCGTCGCCGGCGCATCCGGCGGGTGCTCAGCGCCGAAGTATCACGTCGGTTCATCGACGAGGTTCTGGTCAATGTCGTCGAACGCGGAACGGGTAAGAGATGCCGTATGGATCGCTGGAGCGTTTTCGGCAAGACGGGAACCGCCCAGATCGGCGGTCCCGGCGGATATGAGGATCGCGCCTACGTCGCAACGTTCATGGCCGGTGCACCGGCGTCCAAACCGGCGGTCGTATGCGTGATTTCCATATACAAACCCGACTACGGCAAGGGATACACCGGCGGTAAAGTAGCCGCTCCGTGCGTCCGTCAGGTACTGCAAAAGACACTGCCGTATCTGGACATCCCACCCGATAAGGATTTGGTAGTCGGTAGTCAGTAGTCAGGAAAAAAAGATAACATACACATCAGTGTCGTTTTTTCTTTTCCTGACTACCGGCTACCGCCTACTGGCTACCACTGCTACAATAGGGTTGCTATGCGTTTTTCACAATTATGTGCTGATGCCGGTTTGGGCGGAACGATTCAACTGGGCGATACTGAAGTTCGCAACGTTGTAACGGATTCTCGCCGGGTTGGTGAGGGCGATTGTTTCGTGGCTGTTCCAGGCCCGAATACGGACGGGCATCGCTATATCGCCTCGGCTGTGTCGGCGGGATGTGCCGCTGTGGTGTGTGAGGACGCCTCGGAAGTTCCTTCGGGAATTGCCCTGGCAGTGGTTGATGATTCGCGTCCTGTTGCCGGTCCGTTGGCGCAGGCGTCGATGGGCTGGCCTTGTCGGAAACTCACCATCGCCGGCGTAACGGGAACCAACGGAAAGACCACGATTATCCACCTCCTTCGGCATATTCTCGACCTTGCCGGGATGAAAACAGCGATGATCGGGACGGTTTCGTACGAGACAATCGCCCATCGCACCCCCGCTCGCACCACAACGCCCGGAGCCGTCGAACTGGCCGAAATGATGGCCGAGATTGTCGAAGCCGGCGGGACGCACCTGGTAATGGAGGCGTCGTCGCACGCGCTGGACCAACGCAGAACCGAAGGGATAGATTTCGACGTAGCCGTATTCACCAACCTCAGCGGCGATCACCTGGACTATCACGGTTCGATGGAAAACTACCTTGCCGCGAAACGACGACTCTTCGAGACTCTTGGTCCCGACGCGCGGGCGGTGCTCAATCGCGATGAGGATTACAGCGAGCAGATGGCATCAGCTGTCTCCGCGAAGATTGTCTGGTACGGATTGTCGAATGCTTCGGACGTGTCGGGAAGGATCGACAACATCGACATAACCGGAAGCAGTTTCCTGCTACGCATCGCCGGCGGCGAGCGAGACGTTCAGACCGGTTTAATCGGGCGACACAATGTATATAATTGTCTGGCTGCGGCTGCTGCGGCCGGGGCGATGGGCGTGGAGATGAAGACTATCGTCGAGGCGCTGGGGCAGGTGAGTTTCGTACCGGGGCGGTTACAGCGGATTGAGGCAGGCGCTCCTTTTGACGTGCTTGTGGATTACGCCCATACCGACGACGCGCTGGATAAGGTTCTCTCGGCGCTTCGTCCGGTAACAACCGGTAAGTTGATTGTCGTCTTCGGCTGTGGCGGCGACAGGGACCGCTCGAAGCGTCCCCGCATGGCCAATGCCGCCGAAAGATGGGCAGACACCGTTATCGTAACATCGGATAACCCGCGAAACGAAGAACCGACAGCCATTATCGATGAAATAATGACGGGTTTTTCAACGTCAGGCCGGGAAAAAGTAATAACCGAACCGGATCGCCGCTCAGCCATCGCCGAAGCGATTAGTATCGCCCGGGCCGGCGACGTCGTGCTCATCGCCGGAAAGGGACACGAAAATTACCAGGTTATCGGAGATGAACGAATTCACTTTGATGACGTCGAAATAGTGAAAGAGATGTTTTAATGCTACAATCCGAAGGACGCAAGCCATTAAGGATAAACAGACAGGAGTAACAGAATTGACAAAATCCGCAAAAATAGGGGTAATCGCACCGGAGTTTCCCAAAATGTGTTTGAAGACGCTTTCGCAGAACTGCGAAGTCGCGTTCGTTCACCCCGAAAAGACAAAAATGAGCGAAAGTGAAATAGCGAACGTGGTAAGAGAGAAAGGCCTGCGAGGAATTATTGTCTCCTATGCCGACAAGATAACGCCTCGAATCATCGAAGCGGCAAGCGACGATTTCCAGATCGTATCCACCAATTCAGTCGGGTACGACCATCTTCGGGGAGTTATTCCCGACGCCACCAGAGAAGGCATCGCCCTGACCCATGCACCCGGCGTCCTCACCAACTCGGTGGCGGAACTTACCATGACTATGATGGGGATATTCCTCAGGCCGATGATGGTGGGGCATCAGTATATGCTTGAAGGCAAGTTCGAAGGATGGAGGCAAAACCTGCTTCTGTCTCCCGGCTTCGAGGGAACGGTCCTGGGAATTGTAGGAATGGGGCGCATAGGGGCCCAGGTAGCCAGACTCGCCCAGGCATACGATATGGAGATACTCTATAACGACATAAACCCCAAGAAGCCGGACGCGTTCGTTACGAGAATGATCTCCATGGAGCGTCTTTCGTTGCGGGAACTGTTGAAAAGGTCGGACGTTGTTACCCTTCACGTCGATTTGAACGAGACCAGCCGCGGACTCATAGGCATGAAAGAGTTAGGGCAGATGAAAGAGACTGCGGGGCTTATCAATACGTCCAGAGGTCCGGTGGTAAAGGAAGACGATCTCGTAAAGGCCCTTGAAACGGGAGTTATCGGATGGGCTGCGCTTGACGTTTATGAGAAGGAGCCGGCTGTTCATCCGGGGCTTTTGGAACTTGGCAAGGGAATTGTGGGCGCTGGCGGGAGTGTTCTTCTCCAGCCTCACCTCGGTAGCGGCGCTCGCCGCGCCAGATTGGCTATGGCGGACCAGGCGGTGGAGAACCTGCTGCACGCAGTGAAGGGAGAGATTGATTCGATGCAGTTGGTTCCGGAACTCGACCTGGCGCTGAAAACCGGCCAGTTTGAGATGCGCAGAATTGGTAATTCGTAATTGGTAATTCGTAATTCATAATTGGTAACAGAGTGTCGGTTTTTTTTACCAATTACTAATTACGAATTACCAATTACTAATTTCTTTGCAAAAGGAGTATCCGAATGGGTGTGCCGGAATTGGCGGACTTGATAAAGCGGCAGATGAGCAGGCCTAATCCCATAAGAGAGATAATGAAAATGGCCGACCGGCGCAACATTATCAATATGGGGCTGAATCCCGATGAAGTTATATCCTACAGCGGCGGCTGGGTAAATCATGACGCTCCCGACGCCTTGAGACAGACGTACGTTCGGCTCTGCGGGGATCATGTAGCCTTTCATAAAAGCGGAGGTTATACCGCCACCATCGGCGACTACTCATGCCGTGAGGCAATTGCCGGATATGAGCGAGAGATATTCGGCGCAGCGGGCATAAAGGCTGAAAATATAATCATCGGACAGAGCAGCACCCAGATTACACACGACATGCTGAGGACACTGGCTAATCCCGACAGCACCATCATGCTTTTGGACCCTACATACGCGAACTATCCGGGTCAGATAAATTTCGCACTACCCGGCGCGAAGATAACTACGCTTCGGGTCTTTGAGCCTGAAACGTGGGAATATATCCCGGACGCGGAAAAAACCATTGAACAGTTCAGAGAAATCTTCTTCCGCGACAGGCCTAAGATAATACTCATCCCCTCTCCGGATAATCCGACCAGCCTGATGCTGGACGAACGTGTTATGCGTGAAATGCTGGATGTCGCAGCCGAGAATAACTGCTTTCTCGTGCTGGACCATGCCTACAAGTGCCAATACTTCGGCGAAGCGCCGTCTTATTTTTCATGGTCTCCCAATGAGTATGAGAATCTGGTTACGCTTCATTCCAATTCCAAGTGGTCGAGGAGTCTGGGAAGAAGGTTGGGATGGATGGAGGCGCATCCTGAAGTAATCGCGGCAATGGAAAGAACGCAGCAAATAAGCATACTGTGTCCGGATACTCTTCACCAGATGGCGCTGACTGAGTATCTGGACGAGGCTTTGAGCGACGGGAGCCTGAGAAAGTACATTGACCAGGCAAGACGTGCCTATCGTAAGGCAGCCGAGAGAACCATTTCCGCAATTGACGCCCATCTTGGGATGAGGCGAACAGTACCCGACGGGGGGCTTTATACGGTAATAGACGTCGGAAGTGACGGAGATGAGTTCGTTATCGAAGTCCTGAAGAATACGGGGGTTTTGTTCATTCCGGGCGGAGGCTTCGGCTCTTCACTCAAGAACGGAGTGAGGGTGTCTTACGGCCCGCTTGTGAATGATCCGGCAAAGATAGATGAGGGTTTTGAACGCGTGGGTGAATTCCTCAGGAGAAAGACCGGCTGATTCCGGTAATTGAGGCTGAATTAGTATGAGGACGTTCTATGAAGCACCTTATAGTTGAAGACATTCGACAGGCGGTGAGGGGTCGGTGGCGCCGGCTTGGTGAGGTAGTGACGGCTGACGGTGTTTCCATAGATTCGCGCACTGCCTGCGCCGACAACCTGTTCATCGCGATTCGGGGCGAAAAGTTTGACGGGCATGATTTTCTCGCCCAGGCCGCTGCGGCGGGCTGTGTCGCGGCGATTGTGGAGCAGGACGCTGCGCTGGACGACGAGACCCTTGCCGGTTTTACCGGCGGGGTCATCGGCGTGGCCGACACGACCGACGCGCTGGGCGCATTGGCGGCGTACTATCGAAAGACTCTGCCCGCGACGATAGTGGCCGTTACCGGTTCCAACGGTAAGACTACGGTCAAGGGAATGATCCACCACATCCTTTCGGGACGGTTGAAAGGGACGGCTTCGCCCGCCAGTTTCAACAATGCTATCGGCGTTCCGCTGACATTGCTGTCAGCCGGCGCTGACGACGATTACGTGATATGCGAGGTCGGTTCCAACGCGCCGGGCGAAATAGCGTCATTGGCCCGAATAATTCGCCCGCACGTAGCGGTAATTACATCGGTCGCCCACGCGCATCTTGCCGGCCTGGGCGACCTGGAACGCGTAGCCGCTGAGAAGTCAGCCATACTGAGCGGGCTGATGCCCGGCGGGATGGCCGTTATCTGGGCGGACAGCGAGCCGTTGACCCGAGCGGTGCGGGCATACGACGCGAGATTGATTCGATTCGGACAGGACGATTCCGCCGAAATGAGGTTGACTGGTTACCAGCCTGTTCCCGGTGGGGGGCGGTTTGAACTGAACGGGCGATTATGGGCGGACCTTGTCGTTCCGGGAAGGCACAATGCGCTGAACGCACTGGCTGCTATCGCGGTGGCGCATCGGTTCGGCGCTAACGACGCCCATGCCGCTGCGGCGCTGGGAGATTACGTCGGACGCGAAATGCGGCTTGAACCGATCAAAGCCGGCGCGGTAACGATTATAAATGACGCGTATAACGCCAATCCCGCCTCGTTACAGGCCGGTGCTGATGCCCTGGCGTCTTTTCCCGGCAAGAGGCGAGTAGTTGTCGCAGGTGATATGCTCGAACTTGGACCTGACAGCGAGGCTTTGCATCTGTCAACCGGTGAGGCGCTGGCGAAGTCGGGAGTGGACCTCGTTATCGGTATCGGGTCCCTGGGAAAGTACATAGCGCAAGGGGCGTCATCATCCGGAAACATTGAGACAGAAGAAATAAAATCGGTAAAACATGCCTGCAAAAACCTTCCCGGTATGTTAAAACAGGGCGACGTGGTGCTTCTGAAGGGTTCCCGCCTGACGGCGATGGAGAGGCTGGTTGGACCGATACAGGCGGCGTTCGAAGAGCCACGGAAGACCAAACGAGCGATTCATAAGAAAAGAAAGGTTCATAAGTGCTGACTGATTGGTTATTTGACGGTGAGCAGTTGATTCTTCGCATGGCGTGTGCGGCAGTGCTTGGGTTTTTAATTGTTGTGCTGCTTAGTCCTCGGATGATCCGTTTTCTGATCCACATGAAACTGGGCGATCGCCCCGAGTTCGACCATGCCGGGGTTAACGAACTGACCCGCCACAAGTCAGCCACGCCGACGATGGGGGGGGTGCTGATTGTCCTTGCAATCGGCGTAAGCGTGCTGCTGTTCGCCGACATTTCCAATATGTACATCCGTATGTCGTTTCCGGTCCTGGTGTGGCTGGGTGGGGTTGGAGCGTGGGACGATTGGCTTAAACTTCGGGCCGGCGCTATTGCCGCGCGATCCGACGGTCAGGGCGCGACAAGTCGGGACGGACTCAGGATGTGGGAAAAACTCGTCTTTCAAATTGCCCTTCCGGTCATACTGGCCACTTTCATCTACAACTACGGGATGGAAAGCGAAGATGTGGATCATGCCGGCAGGTTAATCAATGCCGCGCACAGTTTCTATTTTCCTTTCAAGGCCGATCCCGTCTCGCTGGGGCTGTTGGCTTATGTGATTATCACGGTGCTTGTGATGGTCGGTTCGTCGAACGCCGTCAACCTGACCGACGGGATGGACGGATTGGCGTCGGGGTGCATGGTGTTCGTTACCGGCGTATTTCTTATCTTGTCCTGGGTGGCGGGCAATAAGGACTGGGCGCTTTTCCTTCACCTCCCGTTCGTGCCGTGTGCAGCGGAACTGGCGGTGCTGTGTGCAGCCATGATTGGAGCGTGTATCGGTTTCCTGTGGTACAATTGTCGGCCCGCGCAGATGTTCATGGGCGACACCGGTTCGCTGGCGCTGGGGGGGCTTATCGGATACATCGCCGTCGTTACCCGACACGAACTGACGCTGTTCATCGCCGCCGGAGTGTTCGTTATGGAAGCAGCCAGTGTCATAATGCAGGTGATGCACTACAAGGCTACCGGCGGGCGCAGAATATGGTTGTGTGCGCCCATTCACCACCATTTCCATTTGCTTGGGTGGGCGGAATCCAAGGTGGTGGTGCGGTTCTGGCTGCTGGGAGCGCTGTTCGCAGCAGCGGCTTTGGCTACTTTGAAACTCAGATAATTTCCAATTTCCGATTTTCAATTTCCAATTGAGAGTCGGGGATTGGAGATCGGAAAATTGGAAATTGGAAATTGGAAATTGGAAATTGGAACGATTATCCTTGCGGGCCAACACCACCGCCCAAGGCTTGATTCTTACGACGCTGGCGCTGATGGCTGTCGGTGTCGTGATGGTATTCAGCACATCCGGTATGCAAGGTGACGGGTTGCCGTGGTATGGGCGAACGTATATTCGCCAGCCGATATTCGCAGCCGTTGCCGTAGCGATTCTGTGCTTCCTGTGGCGAATGGATTATCGCCGATTGACCGGTTGGCGGTGGTATTCACCGGCTGTGGTGTTGTTCGTTTTGGCGATGGTGGCTTCGGCGGCAGTGTTTATTCCGGGCGTTGGTCGCGGTGTCGGCGGCGATTTGCGATGGATACCCTTAGGCCCAATCGGTTTTCAACCGTCGGAGGTGTTGAAGATCGCCCTGCTAATAATGCTTGCATCCTTTCTCGGTCGGGCCGATGCGCCGGTGAAGAGTTTCGCGCGAACTTTCGCTCCGGCGGTTGCATTGATAGGTATTTCGCTGGCGCTGGTCGTTACGGAAGATTTCGGAACGGCTGTGATTATCGGCGTTACCTCAGTCGTCGTATTGCTGGTTGGCGGGGTGAGGTGGTATTATCTGGCTGGACTCGTGCCGTTTGGGGCGGGGGCGTTTTATCGGTTTGTGGTCTGCGTTCCGCACCGATGGGCGAGAATCGACGCGCTCATTAATCCGGATAACACAGCGAACCCAGCCACATACCAATCAAGACAGTCGATAATCGCCATCGCCAGCGGCGTCAAACCCGCAGGCCTGGGCGAGGGAATCGCCAAGTACGGATACCTGCCCGAAGGTCAGACCGATTTCATCTTTGCCAATATCTGCAACGAACTCGGAATGTTGGGAGCGTTTCTCGTTATTGGACTACTGATGGTCTGGCTGGTCCTCGCCTGCAGGGTGGCTACCCGTGCGTCGGACCGCTTCGGGGCGCTGCTGGCCGGCGGATTGGGATTTCTTATTGTCTTTCAGGCGGCATTGCACATCGCCGTTAATGTCCGTCTGGCCCCGCCGACCGGAGTATCGCTTCCGTTCGTCTCGGCAGGTGGAAGCTCGCTGCTGCTGCTGTCGGCGGCAACCGCACTGATCGTATCAGTAAGTTCACGGGAAAGACACGGCGTTTCTTAAAGCCCCTTGCACTGCAAGGGGATGTCTTGCACTGCAAAGGGATGTCCCGCAGTATTCGGTGACTCATCATCCCCCTGCAATACGTAGTATCGCTACGCGATGCAGGGGGCTTCCCGGAAACCGTGTTTGATAGTTATGACTAAACCGATATACATTTTCGCCGGCGGGGGGACCGGCGGGCATTTGTTTCCGGCATTGGCTGTAGCGGAGGAGTTGAGCAGGCTCCAGCCGGATTGCCGGATCGTCTTCGCATGTTCCGACAGGGATATTGACCGCCGGATACTCTCGGCTACTACTTACGCCTTCGTCGTCCAGCCAATACATTCGATGCCCCGAAACCTCCGAGGATGGCGGGATTTCCTGTCGGCTTATGCGTCGGGCCGACGCCTGGGTCGAAGCCTCGTCAAAGACCTCCGCCCCGCTGCGGTTTTCGGCCTGGGTGCGTTCGCTGCTGTTCCTGTTACGGAGGCAGCGGCGAGGGCGGGTATCCGCACCGCACTGATGAGCATCGACGCGACGCCGGGCCTGGCGAATCGACGACTCGCACGGAAAGTGGACGTCATCTTCACGCAGTTCGCCCAAACGGCTGACGCTTTCGGACGACATGCCGACAAAGCCGAAGCGGTCGGTTGTCCGGTGCGGGCGGGAATGTTCGCCGGCGACATCGACGAAGCTAGGAAAACCTTTGGCCTCCAGGCCGACCGAAAAACACTCCTTGTCATGGCCGGTAGTCTGGGCGCGGCAAGTATCAATCAGGCGATTTCCGCTATCAGCGCCGACCTGGATGAATTGGCGGATGATTGGCAGGTTCTTCACGTATCCGGCCCGGGCAAGTTTGAGCGGGTTTTGCAGAACACCGGAGGGCGGATTCGCCGAAGCGTTATGGAGTTCTGCGAGCGGATGGACCTGGCATACGCTGTTGCGGATTTAGTGCTTTGCCGTGCGGGGGCAGCGACGATAGGCGAACTGGCTGCCGTCGCCGCGCCGGCGGTGCTGATGCCGTATCCTTTTCACCGCGACCGCCAGCAGGAACATAACGCCGCCGAGATGGTTTCCGCCGGAGCAGCGGCGCTGGTCAGCGATTCCGTCGATCCCGCCGTCAATGCCGACGCACTGCGAACGACGCTGCTGGAGATTATGCGCCAACCGAAACAACTCGAAGCGATGCGCAACTCCGCGAAAGGTTTATCCCGCCCGGACGCCGCCAAACGCGTCGCCCGATGGTTGAGCGATATTTGACAGACAGGTGCGAAAAGTAATACCATGTCCGAACCGATGATAAATCAATCCGAAACATCCGTCGAATCTCACCGAACCGAATTGACCTGGCTTGACAGGCGCGTACATCTGATCGGCGCAGGCGGCGTGGGTATGCGAGCGTTGGGACAGCTGCTGATAACGCGAGGCGCCGTTCTCAGCGGTTCCGACAGTGTGCCTTCAGCGATATTGGATAGCCTCGCCGAACGCGGCGCAAATGTAGCGGTGGGGCAGCAGGCAGAGAACATCCCATCCGATTGCGACCTGGTGGTGTACTCGGCTGCGATACATCAGGCCAATCCCGAACTGCTTGCCGCTGAACAGTCCGGGTGCGAGGTGATTAAATATAGCCGGATGCTCGGACGACTGATGAGCGAGGCCGAAGGCGTCGCCATCGCCGGTACGCACGGAAAGAGCACCACAACCGCCATGGTCGCCTACGCCCTGACAGCGGCGGATAAAAACCCTTCATTCGTGGTTGGCGCGACTTGCGACCAACTCGGCGGGCCCAGCGGGGTTGGGCAGGGAAAGCACTTCGTGGTCGAAGCCTGCGAATTCGACCGCTCATTCCTCGACCTGTCGCCGACGCTGGCAGCCATTTTGAACATTGAAGAAGACCACCTGGACTGCTTCGAGAATCTCGACGCGATTATTGAGGCGTTCCGCGCCTTTGCAGCCAAGGTTCCGCCTCACGGCCTGCTGGTGGCCAACGGCGAGGACCGCAGTGTAGCCTCGGCTGTGCGAGATGCTTCAGCCGACGTGCAGACGTTTGGGCTGGACGAACAGTGTACCTGGCGCGGGTCGAACCTGACGGCGGATCGCGGACGGTTCCGCTTCGACGTTCTGGTCGGCGGGCGTAAGTTCTGTCGAATCGCCTTGCAGATTCCAGGACTGCATCACGTCTATAACGCCCTGGCTGCGACAGCCCTGCTCTTCCAGGCGGGTTTATCGCCGGACCAGATCGCCGACGCAATCGGCGGATTCGAGGGTATCGACCGTCGAATGACCGTGAAGGCCCAACTCGGCGGCGTTACCGTGGTCGATGATTACGCCCATCATCCCACCGAGATTCAGGTTACGTTACGGGCGGCATCGGAATTCTTCAGCCCGCGCCGGATATGGTGCGTATTCCAGCCACACCAGCATTCTCGGACTCGATTTCTGCTAAAGGACTTTGCGCGAAGTTTCGGTCTTGCCGATAAGATTATCGTACCGGAGATATATTTTGTCCGCGACAGCGAGCGCGAGAAGGAGCACATCTGCGCCGAAGACCTCGTTTCGCAGATAAGGCTCAACGGTGGTGATGCGGTTTTTCTCCCGACATTTGAATTAATTGCCGAACATCTTAAAGAAGCCCTCGCCCCCGGCGATCTGGTAATCACGATGGGCGCGGGCGACGTATGGAAGGTTGCCGATGAAATTGTTTGCTGGATTGGAACAAATAGTTAAGACCGCCGAACCCTTAGCGCCGTACACATGGTTCAAAATCGGCGGTCCGGCGCAGTATTTCATCGAGCCGACCTCGGTGCAGCAGTTGGTCGATGTCCTGAAATGCTGCCGGGAAAATGAAATACCGGTGCATGTCCTCGGAGCAGGCGCTAATCTGCTGGTGGATGATTCGGGCGTAAGCGGGGCGGTGATTAAAATAACCGGCGAAGCGTTCAGCGATGTTATATTCACCACCGACGGCGTCAAAGCCGGTGCAGCGGCGGATTTGAGCCGGCTCGTCCTGCGATGCGTCCGCGAAGGCAGGAGCGGGATGGAATGCCTGACGGGTATTCCCGGAAGCATCGGCGGAGCCCTTAAAATGAACGCCGGCGGGGCGTTCGGCGATATAGGAAGCATCGTCGAGAGCGTGCGCCTGATGGACGCCGACGGGGTGATATTCACTCGTATGAGGGGCGAACTGACTTTCGGGTATCGATGCACAAATATCACCTCAACGGTTATCCTGGGCGCGGAATTCCGACTGCTCGACGACGACCCGCACAGAATCCTCAATCAGGTCAAGCAGATGTGGATTTACAAAAAGAACACCCAGCCTCTTTCAAGACGCAGCGCGGGGTGCGTCTTCAAGAACCCCCGTGGCTTGTCGGCAGGGGCGCTGATAGACAAGGCCGGTCTGAAGTCCAAACGGGTAGGCGGGGCGCACGTCTCCGACAAACACGCCAACTTCATCCTCGCCGAGCCGAATACGCGGGCGTCAGACGTCCTGAAACTCATCAATATCATTCGGGAAACCGTATATAAACGCCTGGAAGTCTATCTCGAACTTGAACTCGAGGTCTGGTGAACCATGTCCGCTTCTGACGCTTGTGCTGATACTGTTCACCTCCAAAGCCCGGAGATGAGCGATGCGAATCTTCGGGAAACATATATGCAAACCGAGGTGCTGGACATAACCGTCCTTATGGGCGGACCGGGGAGTGAACGGGAGGTTTCGCTGATGTCGGGCCGCGCTGTCGCCGATGCGCTGAAGCGGGCCGGGCATCGCGTTACCACCGCTGACATTTCACCCGACGATACATCCGCACTCGACCGCGAGGGTATCGACGCGGTCTTCATCGCGCTGCACGGGATTTTCGGCGAAGACGGCCAGGTCCAGCGCCTTTGCGAACAGCGAGGGTTGGTCTATGTCGGTTCAGGCCCGGAGGCGTCGGAACTTACGATGGATAAGGACGCTTCCAAGCGCATCTTCCAACAGGCCGGTCTTGCCACGCCGGAGTGGGTGATTATTGACCGCCCGGACGGAGGCGATTTTCCGCTGCCATGCGTGATAAAACCGGTCGGCGGCGGTTCAAGCCTCGATGTTACCATCGCCCGCGACGAAGCCGTACGCGAGTCAGCCCTGGAAAATCTACTAACCACTGACGGACGGGCGATGATTGAGGCGTTCGTCCCCGGCAGGGAGATGACCGTCAGCGTCCTGGACGACAAACCACTTCCGGTAATCGAAATAATCCCGGACAGGGAGTTTTACGATTACATCGCCAAGTATGACGATGAGGCTACGCAGTACATTTTCGATACGCAATTGCCTCCAGCCACCGAGCAGCACCTCCGGGCGGCGGCTTTGACGGCGCACAAGACGCTTGGTTGCAAGGATTTCAGTCGGGCCGATTTCATCCTCGCCGCCGACGGGACTGCCTGGCTTCTGGAGGTCAATACGATTCCAGGTTTTACCGGTCATTCGTTATTACCCAAAGCCGCTGCCGCTGCGGGTATCAGTTTTGAACAATTGTGCGATCGAATTGTAAGGCTGGCGATGGAACGGGCAGGGAAATAATCACGCATGTCGAAAAAGGCAAAAGACAAAGGCAAGGACAAAGATAAACGTAAGGCCAAGGGCGAAACCGATATCGAGAACGATCAGTCTGAAGGTTCGTTGCCCGCCGGCGCTGCTGTGGGTGTGAAAATTGCCTTTGCGCTCGCAGCCGTTGTTGTGGTCGTTGTCGGGATGTACATGCTGCGCGAAAACGTCCGTTCTTCTTCGACCAAGCCGGCAGGTGAATCCGTTCGCGTTCGCCTGGTCGATCCGCCCGAATGGTTGCTGTCCGGTATTGCCGACAAAATAATCGCCGACATTCAATCGGCCATAAAGGACGGTGGCGCGTCCGACGGCTACCTTGCAAAGGACGTTTCCGATGCCGCCGCCCAAAATCCCTGGATCGCGAAAGTTCACAAAGTTACCCGTCAGAAGGACGGGACCGTTCTTGTCCAGGCCGATTTCAGGTGTCCATTTGCGTTGGTAATCTTCAGGCCGATGGGTCCGGGGGACGTTCGTGTAGTCGATTCGGACGGTGTGGTTCTGCCTCTGTCGCTCCGGATGGTGAATGCACGCGATTTCGTCAGGATACTCGAAATTACAACCGATCCGCCGCCGGCAGGGGAGAAGTGGGATTCCAAACCGTTGGCCGACGCGCTGAAATTACTGAATCTGATTAAGGACAAGCCCTATATCTCCCTGATTAATCCCATCGAGATTAAGATTATAAATGACAGGGTTCATCTTACCATGTACGCCCCTGCCGGCGGCGGAAGGCGGACGAAGATACTCTTCGGGCGGTTCCCTGTTGACGATTTGGACTACTGCGTAAGCCCCGCCGGGAAGATCGCCAACCTGGACAATGTTGTCGCCGATAACGCCGACGTGTTCGACGGTATCGAGCAGATAGACATACAACACGATGACGCATATACCCGACGTTACTGACGAGCGACCGGACCAATCTGCCGGGCATGTATGGCGGCCGGCGGGCGTGGTGTTTCTGGTCGTCTCACTGCTGGGACTCGCTGCCGGGGCGTTCTGGGAATTTTTCCTTCCGCTACATCGCACGGCGAACATCTCGAACCCGCCCGCGCTTCAGATGCTCGTCTCGGCCCAGGCGGTCTTCCTGATAATGTTCTGGCCACTGCTGATAATTCGTAACAGACGAACTGATGAAGTTGGGTGGCACGGTCAAGTCGGAGCGAAGCGGAGACTTGACCGTGACGAGCGTGTAACTGAAGATGACACGGCCAAGCTCCACTCCGTTCCGCTTGACCGTGCCACCCCTCAAGCGGGGTTTTTGTTCCGCGGCGCTGCTGAGTATGTCATTTTTCTCGCAGCCAGCGTTCCGCTTTACGTCGTCGCAGCCTGGCTGTCGGACGCGACGATGATCGACGTATTCCGCAGCCTGTTATATCTCTCGGCCGTGGCGGCTGGGGCGCTGGGATTGAGGCTGTGGGTGCAAACGGGGCGGACGGCGATTATCACGACGATAACCCTGGCTGGAGTGTTGATTGGACTCGGCGGGCCTGTGATGTATTACCTGCTGGTCGAGCTGACCAGCGAAGCCGGTTCGGTCGATTGGCTCTGGTGGGCGTCGCCGGCGACCTGCGCATTCGACCAGGCCGTCGCAAGAGGGGCGAACTGGTATCCGGCCCCGCTTTGGGCATGGTCGCTTTGGCCTGTGGCGGGGGTTGTCCTGTTCTTTGCATTCTTATACCGCGTACGATAACGCGATAAATTAATGCGTTCGATGGGGGAACCATTGCGCCTGTCCCTTGGGGGGGCCGAAACGGAACAAAACGGGCCGAAACGGGCCAATTCGGAACCAAACGGAAC
>JAUVIQ010000005.1 GCA_030592655.1 Planctomycetales bacterium
ACGTGTGAAGATGTATCGTTATCTCTCATTCCAGTTGGTACATAAAATGGGGGCACGCCACACGGGCGGAAGCCCGTGGTAAAATCGACCAATATGTACAAGCCCCATCGGGGCGCCTTGATATTGTTACCGTCGTGGGTTACGGTTGGACAAGACGCCCCCATGGGGCTTGTTTTTTCATCGGCACCTTTTCCACGGGCTGCCGCCCGTGGCTAAGAAAGACGACCCTACGGGTCTAGATAAGAAAGGAACACCCGTGGTGACACCATGCATTGGTTGAATATTCTTGGAATTTCGGTGGCCCTTGGGATGGACGCCTTTGCCGTGGCCATAGCGGCGGGGCTGAACATTGAGCGTCTGACGGGGCGGCATGTCTTTCGGCTGGCGTTTTTCTTCGGATTCTTCCAGTTCGCAATGGCGGTTCTGGGATGGCTTGCAGGAAGGACGATCGACGTCTATATAAGCGCATTCGACCATTGGGTGGCCTTTGGCTTGCTGGCTGCCATCGGGGGCAAGATGCTGTGGGAAGCGTGGAGCGGTAAAGTGCCGGCCAGCCACTCCGACCCGACACGCGGATGGACGGTAATCGTACGATCGGTGGCTACGAGCATCGACGCTCTTGCGGCGGGTATGAGCATGGCGTTTATCGGCGTTTCAATCTACCTGCCGAGCGTGGTTATAGGGATTGTCGCCGCCGTTATGACCGCAATCGGCATTCGCTTCGGTAGTCGGCTTGGGCGAAGGGGCGGGCGATGGGCCGAGGTGCTCGGCGGGGTCGTCCTGATCGGAATAGGCCTGCAAATCCTCATCTCACACCTGTACGCATAACCTTGCTCCGGAACCATTGGTTTGGCGGGTGTTATCAAAAACCCCCATAGTTTGAGTTGGCTCATCGATTTAGTTACTGAACTGCCTGACGGCGCCTCCGACGGAAAAGCACGCCCAGGCCGCCGAAGCCGAGCAGCGCCAGTGTCGCAGGTTCGGGGACCTGGTGCACACCGCCGTTACCGACACTGTCTGTAATCGCACCATCAAACGTTCCATTCAGGTAGTAGAGGTTCAGGCCGTTGAGGTCGAGCGTCGAACCGGCTCCGAGAATCAGTTTTTCGACGTAGAGCGCCTCGCTGCCTTCCCAGCCGGGGCGGTTGTCGAACAGGTTCACCAGTTGCAGCTGCCCGATGTCGTCGCCGCCGAGTTGCAGCGTGCCGAGTGCGAAGTTATCGTCATATCCTTCCATTACCGGTCCCATGTCCTCACCAGCGGCCTCGAACGGGTCGATGTCTGTCGTCCCGCCCTCGAAAATCAGCGTCAGATTGATCATATCGGCCAGTGCGGCCGGGTCGGTGCTTGTGTTTTCAAAGGCCGAACCTGTCATGTGGATTGCAGAGCCATCCACCGATGAGAGGGCTGCGCCGGGTCCAAATTTCAGCCTGTTGGAAACGACGAGGTTGGCATCGGTGTTCTGCAGGTTCAGAGTTCCGGTTCCGTCGGAACCGACGTTGAGATCAGTGGTAGTCAGGCCCGTCGTATAACCACTGGACCCGCCAAAGAGGATATCAGTCCTGCCTCCTGATGACAATTCCAGACCGCCGGAAAGATTAAGTTCGTTCCCCGGCGTAACGGCGACCGTACCCTGGCATAGTACAGGATCGTTTATAGTACCTGAACCGGCGACCGTCTTGCCGACGGGGATGGTAAGGTCCGTCCCTGCAACATGCGTCAGGCCTGCATTGTTGTAACTGCCGAACACATCGGCAGGGTTATATTCTTCGGGGATGATCAGCAGAGAGCCTTCACCGAGCGTAAGTGCGGCATTTCCGGCGTTGACGAAACTACCTTCGGAGATATCAACGATCGCGTTTTCGATGGCTAGAGTGTTTCCCGTTCCGGCGAAGTCGAATTGACCGTCGTTCTTCATGCCGCCGGTGATGATCAGCGTTCCTCCGGTCCACTCATATCGGCCGTTCGCGCCGATGACAAGGTGCCTGACCGAGTTCGTCCCGCCGGACTGCTTGAATAGGGCGCTACCGTAAAACCCTATCTTTTCAACGTCGGCTGACAGGTAGCCAGTGCCGCTCAGCTCGTAGGTGCCGTTGGTGCTACCGCTATATCCCAGCGCGAGCATGTCGCTGACCGTGTTGGTTCCGCCATACTGGCAGATCTTTCCTGTCTCGACTAGCTGATTCTGGGCATGAAGTTCGCCGTTGTGGAGGTTATACCTTGCCTCCACGGCGAGAGTCTCGCTCACCGAATTCGTACCACCAGTCTGGTTCATTAAGCCGTTTAGTATTATCTCATTATCAACTTTCAGCAGACCGTCAACGAGTTCGTACGTGGCGGCAGGAGAGTTGTCACAACCTACTCTCAAAGAGGACGCGTCAAATGTGCCCCCGTCCTGAATGAACTTGGCTTTCCCGAGGTAACCTACATTAACATCGCCCGCTGAGAGTTCGCTGTTGCCGCTCATCTGATACGTGCATATTGGAGAATCGCTTAAAACGCCGCTGTGGTAAGCGATATACATCTTTTCGCCGACAACAACCTTCCCGCCGGTTTGAATGAAATCTCCTCGACCGTATAGGCCTACTTTGATGCATATAGTGGTCAGCTCGCCCTCTCTCAATTCATAGACGCCGGAAGCATCGTCCGAGCCGAGGCTCACCCCGTGTATGTTCACACTGCCGCCTGTCTGGGTGAACTTACCGTCAGCGGATACTCCGACACGCAGACTGGCGTAATTGCGGCTGATGAGACTGCCGCTGGTTATTCCGGAAACAATGTCATTTACTAACACATGGCCGTTGCCCAAGTCCACGTGCCCGCCGCCCATAATCTCCAGACCGTCCATGAGGTCAAGGCCCTTGTATGGGTCCCCGCCGGGAATGACGAGTGAACCAGAGCATTGTAGGTGATCTTCGAACTCAGCACTCTCATTCGAGTGAACACCGCTGAATATAAGGTTCACCCCCGCCGGAATCACCAGCGTTTCGCCTACCGTGTGCACCAGGCCTGTCGTGGTAAAACTTTTGAAGAGCGTTTCAGGATCAAACCCTTCCTCCTTGATAATCAGCGAGTTTGGAACCCCTGCAAGAGACACCTCTTCGGAGTTGTATATGCTTCCCGAGGCCAGTCGGCGAAAGTCAAGTATCCCACCCTCGGCGATGTGAATTGTCGTGGTTGTTCCCGTAAAGTCTAACTCTCCCTGGATATCCCAGGCGCCGATATTCAGCGTTCCGTCAGTGTATTCATATCGTCCACCGCTCAGGATGTGAAGATACCCCACTGTGTTCGTTCCGCCGCTCTGGCAAAAACGGCCGGCAGGACCGATTCTTTCCGAACCGGCCAAGACGTCTCCATGGATCAATGTATAGGTTCCCGATCCGCCACTGATTCCCAAGAGGATACTTTCGTTGACAGTTACGAGACCGTCAGTTTGTGTGAAGGTTCCGGTGCCTGAGCCATCTGCGACCCATAAATAGGTCGCGTTCAATTGTCCCCCACTCATTTCGTACGCTGCCTGCGAACTATCATAATAGGAAAGGTAAATGCTTTCAGCATTGTTTATTCCCCCCTCTTGTACGAATGAACCAATACAGTTACTGTACATGCCTATCCATTCGACACCTGCTGTTAACTCGCCTGTCCCCCTCAACACGTAGGTTCCCTGTTGGTTGTGGTCGTACCCGATAAAGAGACCACCGCCAACGACGGTTCCGCCGTCTTGTGTAAACGTGCCGGCAACATCCGATTCCCCCACCCACATCTCATCGAGTGAAATCGAACCGCTGGAAATTCCTGAGATTTCATCTTTCACCGTTAGTTCACCGCTGCCCAGATCGACCTGGCCGTTGCTGTACACTTTCAGACCATCGTCAAGTTGAATTGATTTGCCCTCCGTTGCCGTAAGGGTCCCTTCACAGATCACATAACTGTTGATATCACCACTGAATTGAACGGTTTGGCCCTGGGTAATGTGTATGGGCTGACCGCTGACCTGAACCAGCCCTTCGGTTTGGAAGGTCCCGAAAGCAGTGTAAGGGTCAAAGCCCGGCGCGACGATTGTAAAAGAGTTCGCACCAACAAGCAGCGAAGCATTGCCTGAATCCAGTACACTGCCGCCGGACAGATCGACAAATCCACCGTCAGCCACATTAACCGTCACATCCGATCCCAAAAAATCGAACTCGCCCTTCTTTAGGACCAGTGATGAGTTGACCTGAAGTGTTCCACCGGTGAATTCATATCTGCTTCTGCTGTATTTCGTGCCGATGGTCATGTCATCCACAGTATTTGTACCGCCGCTTTGCTGAAACGTGCCCCAATAGGTATTCGCCCCTACGGTCAGTGTAGGAGTAGTAAGTTGACCGCCCCTTAACTCGTAGATGTGATCACCGCCGCTGTAATCACAGCCTCTGATGAGCAGTTCCGTTCCGACCAGGTTGGTCCCACCGGTCTGTATGAAGCGGCCGGTGCCCGTGGTGGCATACAGATCACCGATAGTCAATTTATCCACGGACAACTGGCCGGCTGAAAGCTCGAATGCGCTGCTTCGGTCGGACCAGCCTTGTACGTCAAGGCTGCCCAGCTCGGCGGTGCCGCCTGTTTGCTGAAAGAGCCCGGTACCCGTTCTGCCAATCATGACGGCCGTTCCCGCGAGATGGCCGGTTCCGCTCAGATTGTACGTCCCGGTTCCACTAGACCCAGTCCCACCAATCTCCAATGACCCTACGGTGTGCGTTCCTCCCGTTTGACTGAACAGGCCTGTTCCCTTACTCCCAACTTTGGTCGCGCCGGTCGTCAACTGACCCGAACCGCTCAGAAAATACGTTCCCTCGCCACCGTCACGGCCCAACGTAAAACTTTCCTGAACCAGGAGGTGGCCACCTATATGCGTTAGAGTGCCTGTGTTATCGTCGTCGTAACCATAACCAATCCCAACCCATTTTGCTTCAGCCTGCCCAGAGGCAAAGTCGGCCGTTCCTCCATTCTTTATGCAGGCATAATCGCCGGATTCGGGTAAACCGGCCGTCCAGTTGCCGGGGACAAACCAATCACCGGGACTGCTTGGGTCGTGCTGCCAGTAGGTATTATCACCTCGGACCGGAACGACGGCTGACGTTAGCAGAACAATACAAACGAGGGATAAGGCGAATCGTCGTGAGCGCACCATTGATGCCTCCTTTTCTTCAGCATCAGGCAGGAAAAGCAAAGATCGCAGCCAACCTGACGAGCAATAGCAATAGTTACAAAAATCGCATAAAACGAATTATACCACAAATCCCGAAAATACGAAGTAAAAAACCAACGGACGTTTTACTTTTTCGCCTTGTTCCGTCGCTGCTGCCTTATCAGACACGGCTGGGGGTGGAAAATTTGCGCCAAATCAAATAAAAAGCATTTCGGGAATTGCGGGGGTACACCCGGCACCTGTGCCCACCGAAAACTCCATCCGGCCCAAAGACCGCCGCCGAATTATATTGACGAAGTGCGGCATCTCGCTATAGTATTTTCCTCTGGATTTTTGGGTACGGAAAGCCAATGCGGGAACCTTCCGTGCGACGGCGTTGTGCCCGCGTGTGCGAAGGGTTCACGCCCGTAGCGGCGCAGTGGAATCGCTTGATATTGGTGATGTTTTGATGAAAAGTCTAATAGGTTTTTTCAGCGATCCCGTTTTAGTGCTGTGGAAGTATCGTAGTCTTCTTCGGCAGACGACCTGGAGCGATATCGGCGCGCGCTTTGCCGGGTCGGTCCTGGGATTGGCGTGGCTGGTCGCCTATCCGCTGCTGTTCCTGGGGACCTACGCGGTGGTGTATCTGTTTATTGTACCGGTGCGGTTCCCCGACCTGCTCGATTCCAGCATGGAATACGTGGTGGTGATCTTCTGCGGCCTGATTCCGTTCCTCGGATTCGCCGAAGCGCTGAGCCTTGGCGTTGTCTCCGTTACAATGAATGCCAGCCTGATTAAGAACACGCTGTTTCCGATCGAGTTAATCCCCGTCAAGGCCGTGTTGACCGCCCAGGCCACGCAGGTCGTCGGGATCGTCATACTCCTGGTTTCCGTTACGGTGCTCGGCAGGCTCACGTGGTGGGCGATGCTGCTTCCCGCCGTCTGGCTGCTGCAAATCATGTTCTCGATCGGGCTGATATGGATCCTGTCGAGCCTGAACGTCATCATGCGCGATCTTCAGACGGTCATAGGCATCGTGATCCTGATACTCATGATAGGCAGCCCGATTGCCTGGACGGTTGAGATGATACCGGCGAACCTCAGGCCTCTGTTGGGGCTGAATCCGCTCTACTATATGATCCTTTCCTATCAGGACGTCCTGATGATGGGGCGGTGGCCGATGCACAATATCTTCTGGATCCTGATGGGGATATCGATGGTAAGTTTCTTCGGCGGGTACTGGTTTTTCAGCCGCATGAAAAAGGTGTTCGTGGACAATGTCTGATACGACAATTCGCCTGCGCGGGCTGGGGAAGATGTACAGGCTTTACCGCCACCCCGCCGACAAGGTCGCCGACGCGCTCGGTATCAACCGCATCCTGTTCTGGCGAAAGCACTACTATCAGGAGTTCTGGGCGCTGCGCGGTCTGGACCTGACGGTCGAAAGGGGTGAGCGACTGGGCATTATCGGGCAGAACGGCGCCGGCAAGACGACACTGTTGAAGATGCTCATCGGCAACGTCATGCCGACGGAAGGAACGGTAGAGGTTGGACGCCGCATCCAGGCATTGATGGAACTGGGCACGGGTTTTCATCCGGAATTCACAGGCCGGCGGAATATCTGGGCATCCCTTTCCTATCAGGGACTCACCGGCAACCAGATCAAAGCAAAGGAAGCCGAGATCATCGATTTTGCCGAATTGGAGGAATTCATCGATCATCCTGTTCGGACGTATTCGGCGGGGATGTATGCGCGCCTGGCATTTTCGGTCGCCACCTCGGTCAAGCCGGACATCCTCGTTATCGACGAGGTGCTCGGGGCGGGGGACGCTTACTTTGTGGGCAAATGCGTCGATCGCATGAGGTCTTTGACCGATGAGGGTGTTACTGTAATCTTCGTCTCACACGACATGGCGTCCGTGCAGCGTTTTTGCAGCCGGGCAATCTGGCTTCAACGCGGGCGAGTCGTTGCCGATGGCGACGTGCTGGATGTAGCCAAGCGATATCTCAAGCACACGCGCGAGCGGGAGGAAAAGCGACTGCGGGCAATGAACGTGAAACTCCGTGAGGACGGCCCGCAAACGTCTCTGACTCAACCGGTCGAGTTCAAGAAGGTGATAGCCCATTTCGTTACGTCCGGCCGGCTTTCCTGGCGAAGTCCACACCCGATAAGCCGAGTAACGATCCGAGGGGCCGATTCGGTTCTGGCTGAAGTTCACGTCGGTGAGACGATGGATAACGACGTCTCCTCGCCCAGTCACACGATAATTGAGCCTGGTGCGACCGGCTGGGGCGAAGCGGTAAAGGTGGCGGAGCGGTACTGTCGCGAGTTAAAGTCGATAGACTACAAATCATTCCACGCTGCCCTGCAACTGGGGCTGGATTTGAGTGCGCTCGAGTCCGGCGGGCCATACTGGGCGGAGATCGAGCACTTTGACGCAGGATCTGAACCCTTCCAGTTTGAACTGTTCGACGGCGAGAAGTATCTACAGGCAGGTACGATCAATCCCTCGGGAACGGAGAGGTGGTGCGTAGCGAAATTGCCTCTGGATGAGGTCTTGCCGCTGATTTTCAAGGATGGTTACGGCGACGCCGGCGCACCCGCTGCGCAACCGACCGAGGAAGTCATTGATATCCACGGCGGAGAAGACGCCCGAATCGAGAGCGTTGACTTCCTGAACCTTCAGGGTCAAGAGCGGTTCGTCTTCTCGCTCGGTGAGCCAATGAAGATGAGAATCAAGTATCGCGTCCTGAAACCCATTGAAAAAATCATGATCGTATTAGCCATCTTTACGCGGGACGGAATTCCGGTCTATAACGAGGCGCAGCCACCAGTCGAGGACTCTCTCAAGCCCGGGACCTATTCGATGGAATACGTATTTGATCCGGCCCCGTTCGGCCCGAGGGACTACGTGGTCAGCACGGGACTGTTTCCCGAGTTTGACGTGTCGGACGATTCCCGGCTGCAACCCCATTATTGTATCTGGGACCGTCGGAGTTGTTTCCGTGTGGAAAAGCCTCAAGGGGTCCAGATAGAATTGGGCCTGCTGCGATACGAGCCTGTCAAGAGGAAGGCTTGAGAGGAAGAATGGATCCGTCTTCTACCCCATCCTCAATGTTCGTCGGTGCGGCGCGGCGCGCGGCGCGCGGGATCAAACGCCTTCTTTGCCACACCCGGGGGCGGGGCGGGGCGGCCGTCGGGCCGGAGGACACCGCGCACGCGGATACAATGCTCCGTGCAGCCGGGTTCGATCCGTCGGGGGTGATCGTCTTCAGCGACGGACAAAGGGATGTCCATAACATCTTCGAGGTTGCGTTGCAGGCAATGATCGGACGGGAGGTGTACCGACCTTACAAGGGCGGTCGAGCCGGCCTGCAGCCCAGGTACTACGACATTCGCCGGCTTGCCGACCCCAGTGATCTACCCGGCGCTCGCGCCGCTCTTGATTGGCTTGAGGCCCACGCCGAGAGTGGACCCGGCGATTGCTTCGGCTGGCCTTATGAATTTGACATTGACTTTCGCGGCGAGCGGATTTCTGCGCCCTGGGTGTCCGCTTTCGGACAGGCGTACGTGGTGCTGGCGTACTTATGCTGGTTCCGCCACACGTCGGAGGCGCGATGGCTCGAGCGCGCCGTCGCGGGCGCAAGGCTATTCGGAGTTCCCTGCGCCGAGGGGGGTGTTGCGCACGTTTTCTCCGAACAGGAGGTGTGCTTTGAAGAGTTGCCGTCCGCGAGCACGCATATACTCAACGCGCACCTGATTTCGCTTCTTGCATTGGCCGAGGTGTTGTCCCTGCACCGTGATTGTCAATTGGAGTCCGCGCAGCAGCGGGGGCTGACGTTTCTGCGCAACAGGTGGGACGATTACGATACGGGATACTGGAGCCGCTACGATCTGTCCGGCAAACAGCATCTGTTTGCTCGCCTGTGTCCGGTTGCCGCCGAGCCGAAAGTGTTCCTGGGCAAGGCCGCCCTGATCGTGGGCGAACATGTCGTCGCGACGCTTGACCTGGCGGACAAATCGGCGCCGGCGGAAGGCGACTGCCGGGCGAGCGGAATCGACTGGGGCGGCGTGTTCGCTAAAGACGCCTTCCGAGGCCGACAGATCCTGCACGGCCCAGGCTTGCATCCGGAACCGGTACCGACCGGCACGCGGCAAAACACCTACCTTCTGATGCGTGCGGAACCTGATGAATCGCCCGGCAGAGCGGAACTGGAACTGGAACTTTTTGCCGAGAACGCCACAATCCTTGAGGTTCACGTTCGCGATCTGTCGTGCACCGACCTTGCTTTTCGACCGTTGCGACCCGAAAGTAAAGTTGCCCTCGACAAGGGTCTGAATCACGTCAGGCTTCCAGTTGAAAGAAAGGACCTTGGTGAGCCACTTTCGGCGGAGTACCACGATTTTCACGTAACGATACTGGAACTCCTGGCAGATCGTACGCAGGACGAACTGATTCGCGTGCTCGCGGGACGTTTCGGCTCCTACCGGCAGAAGGACCGCACTTTGAAGTAATCCTGGATTTCCGGAGGATTGCAGACCTTGACTTCAACGGTCGGAATGCTAATAATCGTGTAGTTTATTGCCTTTTGGTGCCAGCGATGACCCGCACGGACGATTACTACAAGCAGAAGGGCCTGTTTGGCCGTCAGCCTGAGCCGTACCAGGTCCAGGTCCGGACGGACATTCTGGACCTGTTGCCTGACGATATCGAAAGCGTTCTGGACGTCGGCTGCGGAGATGGTTATATAACCGACGCGCTGCCGGAACATCTCCAAGTCGTCGGGCTGGACATCAGCGCCGAGGCCCTTCGACATGCGAAATGCCAAACCAGGGTCGGCTCGATCACCGAGATTCCCTTCACCGATGGGTCTTTTGATCTGGTAATGGCCAACGATATTATCGAGCATCTTCCGGACGGGGAGCATGCCGGGGCGCTGGCCGAACTGACTCGCGTTGCGACCAAATACGTGCTTGTAACTGTCCCGCACCGTGAGCAACTGGAGGCCCAACAGGCTCGGTGTGCCGAATGCGGGTGCGTCTATCACCTTAATCGCCATCAACGAGCATACGATGAGAAAAGTCTCCGCGATCTATTTGGCGGCTCGCTCCGGCCGGTGGAGATCCGATACTCCGGCGACCTTACGCTTTCGCCGCCGGACCCGACCATTCCCATCAAACACGGGCAGGGGTTCTTCCGGACGTGGGAAAAGGGTATCTGCCCCGACTGCGGGTCCGGCGAGCAGGTTGCCGGTAACAGCGACAGCCTCTTCTTTCAAGCCCTCAATGCCATCTGCTGCACGGTCTGGTCCAGGACGCTTCGTGATCAGCCCCGACGAAACAACCGGACTGAAATCATGGCCCTTTACGCCAGGAAGCCGACCACGCGCACACCGAAAACACAGCAACACGAAGAAAAGATCGGAAGCCCCCTGGACATCGATTTCAGCAACAAGTTCCAATCGGTCAGCCTCGGTTTTACGCTCGGCTCGCCGTGGGCTCAATTTCACTTACCTGCCGAAGCAGTGATCAGCGCCGAGGGTATCGGCCGGGCCCCGGATGCGACCAAGGCCGTCTGGATCCCGATTCGGATCCCCGTCGAAGCCGAGGCGGGCGACACGATCCGTATTCACGCATCGGGCAGCAAAGGATCGGGCACCCTTGGGCTTACCTGCACCGACGGCATCAGCCACATCGACCGGATACTTTTCAAGAAAAGGATTAGATCGACGGACCGGTGTATCGAAGTACGCCTGCCGGAAAGGCTCTGGTCCGACCAGTACGGCACGATCCTGGGTCTTCATCTTTCCGGTAAGGTGCGGGTGCACCGTATGAGTTATGAACCCGCGGTCCGGTCGAGGCCGGAAACGACTTTCCTCCGGCTCCGCGCCGGGCACAACATCCTTTACGCCGACCGGACCGAGCCGGCGGTCTCGTGGGGACTGACCGTTGAGTCTGAAGGATACTACCCCCAACCGGACCTTGAATTACAGCGGGTGGACGTCGAGTGATGGATAAGTCGGATAGGTCGCAACAGGGAGTGATTCTGTGGCGGAAGGTCTAAATATCGTACGTGTGGTCGGCGCTCGCCCCCAGTTCATGCAGGCTGCGGTGTTGCGGCGTGAACTGCTGCGCCGCGGGCACAGGGAAATCCTCATCCACACCGGTCAGCACTATGACGAGGCTATGAGCAAGGTCTTCTTCGATGATCTGGGTCTGGACCGACCGGACATGAACCTGATGATCGGCTCGGCAAGCCACGGCGCTCAAACCGGACAAATGATGCAGTCGCTGGAACAGTATCTCCTGGATCATCGCTGTAACGCGGTGGTCGTTGACGGCGACACCAACTCCACACTGGCCGGGGCATTAGTGGCTGTGAAGATGCACATTCCGCTTGTGCACGTGGAGGCGGGTCTGCGCAGTTTTGACATGCGGATGCCTGAAGAGGTCAACAGGATCGTAACGGATCGGATCGCGGATCTGCTCTGCGCGCCGACGGAGACGGCCGTGAGCAATCTTGAGCGCGAAGGTCTGGGATCAAACGTCGTGCGAACCGGCGACCTGATGTACGACTGCTTCGGTCGTTTCCGGGATCGGGCGAGCAAGGTGGTCCTGGACCAGATGAATCTGGAACCGGACGGTTACTTTCTAGCCACTGTGCACCGGGCCGAGAATACCGACCAGAGCGAACGACTTGGGAACATTCTCCAGGCTCTGACCGCCCTGCCGCTTCCGGTGATCCTTCCGGTCCACCCGAGGGTCAGTGGAAAAATTCGGCAGTTCACAGACCGCTCCGCTTCCCTCGGAGCACTTCGTCCGGTCGATCCGGTCGGTTATCCGGAGATGCTGGCGCTGGAGTCCGGCGCCAAGTGCATCTTCACAGACTCCGGCGGCGTCCAGCGCGAGGCGTTCTTCTGGGGAAAACCAAGCGTAGTCCTGCGGGAAACGACCGAGTGGCGTGAAATTCTCGAAGGAGGCTGGTCCAAGCTGGTCGGATGGCGCCAACAGGACATATTGGACGCTTACGACTACTTCGACAAGCATTGCCCTGAGATTCCCTCGCAGGTGAAGGACGACATTTTCGGCGGAGGACGAGCCGCTGAGCGAGTGGTCGATGCGATGGAGACTTTTCTGCCATGAGGATATTTCACGGTCCGAAGAATCCCGGGGGTATGGCGGGAATTTTAGCGCGTGCCCAGCGACAGCTGGGGCATGAGGCAACGTCCGCCAGTTACCGTTCCACCGGTTTCAACTACGCCTGTGATTATTCGCTGAGATCGTCCACGATGTATAGCAAAATGGCGGAGTGGGCGTGCTACGTTGCCGGCAACGCGCCGCAATTCCACGTGTTCCACTTCTATTTCGGGGAATCGCTGTGCGGGCCTGGACTGTGGGACGTACCATGGCTCAAGCGGATCGGCAAACGAGTGTTCTTCTACTTTTGCGGCTGCGATATCCGCGACTGCAAGCACGTCATCAACACTTACAAGCATAGTGCCTGCGCCGTCTGCTGGCCTATGCTTTGCAGTCGTAATCGCATCAAGGCCAGGAAAATCGCCCTGGAGTACGCCGACGGAATCTTCGTCAGCACGCCTGACCTGCTTGAGTTCCTGCCGGGCGCAAAACTTCTTCCCCAGCCGATCGACCTTGAACATTTCGCCTCGCTGTCGCAGAATCAAGGTGCTTCGGCGCCGCCGGGTCAGCCTGGCGTGGACAGACCGGTGCGGATAGCGCACGCGCCCTCGAATCGCACGATTAAAGGTACGGATACGATCATCGCCGCCGTTGAGCGACTTCAACGACGGGGACTGAAAGTCCAGTTGGTTCTGGTGGAGAACCAGTCCCATGCCGGTGCAATCGCTGCCTGCAACCGGTGCGATCTGGCGGTGGACCAGCTCCTCGTGGGAACCTACGGACAATACGCGGTTGAGATGATGGCACTGGGCAAACCAACCTTCTGCCATATTCGTCAGGACGTACTGCCCCTGTATCCGCAAAGCTGTCCGGTAATCCGCGCTTCTACCGACGATTTCGAGGAAGTTCTGGTCGAATGGGTCAGACATCCCGAGTGGTGGTCTGCCGCCGGCGAAAGCGGCAGGCGGTATGTCAAGCAAGTGCACGACATGTATTCCGTCGCAAAGGTATGCCTCAAGGCCTACCAGGGAAACTTATAATAGGAATTACCTCATGCGTATCGTTATGGTAACAGATGACGTAGTTATTGATCGGCGAATTCTACAGGAGGCGGAAACGCTGATCGACCGGGGACACGAAGTCATTCTCATCGCTTCCGGGGAGGAGGAACTGCCGGAATTCGAATGGATCGGGCGGGTGAAAGTCGAGCGGATCCGGCGCCACATCCTGCTGACCGGGACCGATTCCCTCCGTGCCAAGGCGCTGAGGGTCATGCGAAAATTTTTCGTCCGAGTGGGTAAGAATACCGGAAGGGTAATCCGCTTTTTGGCCGTCCGCGCAGGGTATGTTCTGAAGAAGTTGGCCCTGTTGGCGCGAGGCGTTGTGTGGGGGCTGGTTCGCAAGAGCACCCTTTTACCGTTCGAGCGGGTAATTGTTAACCGCGTCCGTTGGTACAACCCGGACGTCATACATGTCCACGATCTGCCTTGCCTGAAAGTCGCCGTCTGTGCCGGCCGGCGTCTTCACATACCCCTGATATACGACGCCCACGAACTGTATCCGGAGATCAATACGCTTTCGCGGATGCAAAAGCGGACCCTCTCGCATCTGGAGAAACGCTTCATCCGCCACTGCGATCATGTTATTACGGTCAACCCGTTTATCGCCGAAGAGATGGCCGAGCGTTACGGTGTTGTCGAGCCAACGGTCATTTACAACGCTATCGACAGGCCTGAGGGATTTGATCCGAGCGTCGCGCCGAACCGCTTTCGGGAAAGCATGTCCATTGCCGACGACGACGCCATCCTGCTGTACCAGGGTTGGATGTCCAAAACGCGAGGTTTGCAGGACCTTGTCAGGGCGATGAAAATGGTCGATGACAGAGTACACCTGGTCATGATGGGCTACGGCGAGGCCAGGGGGGAACTGGAGCAGATCGTTCGAGAGGAGAACCTGGGCGAGAGAGTTCATTTTAAAGAGGCGGTCGGACAGGATGAACTGCTGTACTGGACGGCATCGTCGAATGCTGGAATCATCCCATACCAGCCGATAGATCTGAACAACTACTATTCTTCCCCGAACAAACTCTTCGAATTCATCCAGGCGGCCCTTCCCATCATCGCCAACGACCTTCCGTTCCTGCGGAAGGTGGTGGCTGGAGAGGGATTCGGCGTCGTCGCCGAACTCCAAAGTCCGGACCAGTACGCTGGCGCAATTGGCGAAATGTTCGACGCATCACAGGGCGGACCGGAGCGGTTTCGCCTTAGACTTCTGGAGCGGGCAAGCGAGTACAACTGGGCGAACGAGGAAAAGAAAATTTCCGCTATTTATAGTCAAATTGGATCGGTTGAACCGGAATGACGGATAGACCGAAAATCTTCAAGCTTGTTGTGCTGTCGGCTGTGATTGTTGTTATTGGTCCGGCTATCGCTATCGTGCTTCATTCACGTCCCACTGGTCGCCCCGCTACCAAGGCGGCATCTCCGCAGGACGGCGGGATCGAGGAAAAATACCGGCTTCCCCCATATTCTCCGAAGTCTGCCTGGTGCAAGGGTTTCGCTCGCCGGTTTGTTCTTGCCAATCCCGCCAGGGTTAATGAATTTCTCTGGCGTGAGAAAAAAACAGCGCAGGCCGACTTCCGCCGGGCTTACGAAGGGACGCTGCGGATGTGGCTCGCCGAAGACCTGCGGGATCTTTCCGGAACCGAATTCGCAAAGACGCTGAAACGTAAAATAGAAGAATCGCTGAAAGCCGACACGCCAATGTTGAAACGATACTACCCTCGTGTGGGCGAAAAGGATTTACTGCTCGTTCACGTCAACAACCTGGTGCACGGGCATTATGAATTCAAGACGACGTATGGCCAGCCGGAAAACGCCGAATCGCTCTTGAGACAACTGACGGGTGATTGTTCCGAACTAGGTCAAGCCGGAGCGGTTCTGGTGTCGCTGTTTCGGGAGGACGCGAAAATTTTCTTGTTCTGTTCTGATTACCAGACGGAACTGGGGCAATTCCAAACCGACCACTGTATCTATGTGACGAAGGATTACATCTTCGATCCGGTAGTAAATATGGTTATCCGGTCCGACCTGAAACAGATACTGGAAATTGCGCCCGAAAAGCGATTTGAAAGTCTTATGGACAACGGCAGGATTTATCTGTTTCATAATCGTTATCTGATTCCGGACGTTCGTAAGAAGTGTATTAAGTCCTACGGTACGGACGGCGGGGTTCTTGTTTTTTATTATCCATGGTATCTTCGGGGGTTCGGACTAAAAGGTTCGAAGGAAAGACACATGGACATTCCGCAGAATCTTATATTCGCGAGAAACGGTAAAAGTGGACAGGGACATCGGTGATGAATACACTGGCGATTTATTACGCCCGTATTAACAAACGATTGGGAGTGAAATCTACCGAATGTGTGGAATAGCCGGTATTTACGGTAAAGGTTTTTCAGGGGCGATGGACGAGACGCTTGCAGAAATGCTAAGCACCCTGGCCCATCGAGGCCCGGACGACGAAGGTATCTGGATATCTCCGGGCGGCGAGTGTGGGCTGGGGCACAAACGCCTGTCCATTATCGACCCGGAATTAGGTCATCAGCCTCTGGCCAACGAGGACGAGACAATCTGGATCACCTTCAACGGATGCATCTACAACTACCAGGACATCGCCAGGGACCTCCGGCAAAAGGGGCACCGGTTCCGGACACACTCCGACACCGAGGTGATCGTTCACGCATACGAAGAGTGGGGCATCGAGTGCGTCAAACGCTTCAACGGAATGTGGGCCTTTGCTGTTTGGGATAGCCGAAATAAAACGCTTTTCTGCTCACGAGACAGGATCGGCATTAAGCCCTTCTATTACACATGGGACGGGCAGACATTTACATTCGCCTCGGAGATCAAGGCGATTCTGTCGGCTGGGGCGGTTTTACCGAAGCCCAGCGAGGAAGGCTTGCGGCATTACCTTACCTATCAGTTCTGTCTGGGCGAGCAGACACTGTTTGAGGGTGTCAAGAAGTTGCCCGCCGGGCACAACCTTGTTCTGCGGGGTGGGAAGCAGCCGGCGATCTCCTGCTATTGGGATATCCGGTTTGACGTAGATACCAATGACGATGAAACCTACTTCGTCGATAAACTTAACAGGCTTCTGGAGGATTCGGTTCGTCTGCGACTCCGCGCCGACGTTCCCCTCGGTGCGCACCTTTCCGGCGGGCTTGATTCGACCTCTATCGTTTGCCTGACCAGGATGCTGCTTGGAAGCGACGCGCCGCTGAAGACCTTCACGGGCGCCTTTTCGGAAGGTAAAGCCTTTGATGAAACCCACTACGCAAAACTCGTTTCAAAAACAACCGAAACGGAGTATCTGGAAGTTTACCCCACGTGCGAGGATTTTGCTCAATCCCTCGAGAAAATCATCTATTTCATGGACGAACCGGCCGCCGGCCCGGGCGTCTTCCCGCAGTACTGGGTTTCCAAACTCGCTGCCGAAAACGTAAAGGTCGTCCTCGGCGGGCAGGGCGGCGACGAACTGTTCATCGGTTACGCCAGATACCTGATTGCCTACCTCGAGGAGTGCATCAGGGGCGCCATTGAGAACACAGCCCACCGCGTCCGCTACGTCGCCACGCTGGAGACCATCGTCCCCAGCCTGCCGGGACTGGAAAACTACATTCCAATGCTGAAGAACTTCTGGCGGGAGGGGCTGTTCGAGGACCCTGCGCGGCGTTATTTCCGACTGGTGGACCGCTTCAGCGATAACCGGGCGTTTATCAGTCCCGAATTCCCTGCCGACAGGGAGGGCACGTTCGAGCAGTTTCGAAGCATCTTCGATAGCCACAGCGCAACGGCGATGATCAACCGCATTTTCAACTTCGATCTCAAAGGTCACCTCCAGTCCCAGCTCCACGTCGAGGACCGCACAAGCATGGCGTGGGGACTGGAGTCCCGCGTGCCGCTGCTCGACCATCGCCTTGTTGAACTGATGGCGTCGGTCCCGCCGGTTACCAAGTTCAAGAACGGGCAGTTGAAGTATCTGTTTCGCCGAGCCGTCAAAAACCTGGTCCCCGGAGCGGTGTTAGACCGCAAGGACAAAATGGGGTTTCCTGTTCCACTGACCCGGTGGCTCCAGAGCGAGTTGCGGGATTACGCCGGGGATATCCTTTTATCCAAGCGCTGCCGGGAGAGGGGTCTTTTCGACGTCGCGGCACTGACCGGTGCGATCGACTCGGAACAACCCTTCGGCCGGTCCCTGTGGGGGGCGCTATGCCTGGAACTCTGGTACAGGCAATTCATGGATACAGACCACAAGGCGGTCGGATAAATCCTGCACAGTCCTCGCTTTCGCAACCTCTGCCGGCGAACAAACGCGCATGTGAGAATCGCCTTGACACGGGGGAGTGGGCATGCAATAATTAACGTGATTAACCACCCAACGTAATACATTGCAGGACCAAGGGGTGTTGCGAGCGGATAATATTGGAAATGCTTGGCATAATTCGAGAGGACCAGGTTTATGTCGCGAAAAACTCATGAACGGAAAAGGACGGAATTCGGTTTTCTCCCTTGCTTCGAGAGCCTTGAGGAAAGATTGCTGCTGACGACTGTTTACGGGGAAGAGTTTTTTATCTATCACAACAGCGCCGGGGAAGCCGTTCGAGTCAGCCTTCACGGCGACGTGGGCGACGCGATAGAGCTATTCGGCTACGACGACGCCTTTGGCGGAGTTGTCGATCTCGTCGGCCTGATGAACGGGGACCTGGCGAGTCAGATCACCTGGCCGGACGGCTTGAACATAGTGAACGTTGACACCGCCGGCAGCGAGACGTGGGTCGAGTATAATGAGACACCGGCGGCCGGTGAAACCCCGCGAGGCAGCCAGACGGAGATATATGCGATTTACATCGCCAGTTGCAGCGAAGATACGATCCTTACGATCTCGACGTTGGCGGCTGCCCAGCCTACCGGAAGTGACTGGACCACTAATATCACTCAATTCTCTTCGGCCAACCTGCCTGTGCTGAGTTTCTTGACGAGTGCCGGAGGCGATTTGGCGTACACCAGCGCCCCGGGCGGCAGCGGCGGCGTCGTAATCGGATCCAAACGAGATCCATATATAGATCCGGCCGTTCCGGCTAATGACATCCCCACGCGCCACAGTGCCGTGGCGCTGACGACGGACATGGTGGCGGGCGTTCCGGTAACCGGCGTGTTTCCCGGCGGCGACCTGCATGCGGGCATCTCGATTGCGGCATCGGAGGCCTACACCCTCATAACCGCCCTCGGGGCAGGCGGAATCGGCACGGACGTGCAGGCAGTAGCCTCCGTTGGGACAGACGCTTACGTGGTGGACCTTTCGGCCTACTTCGGCAAGACCATCAGCGACGGCAGCACCGGCGGGCTGGGCAGCAACGTCCAGGCGACCGCTTCGGATGCCGCCGGAAACATGTTCGGCGTTGACAGCGGAAATAGCGCTGAGATTTTCACCGCCGGAGCGGCCCTGGGTACGGACGTCCGGGCGGTGGCGGTGGATGCCGCCGGAAACTTCTATTACGTGGACGAAGCCACACACAACCTCGGAAGCGCAACCATTGCCGGGGGAGGCGTCGTAATCGGCGGCCTGTTCGACACCGGTACTGCCACGTGGCGATACGACGACGTCCAGGCGCTGGATTTCAATCCGATCGACGGACTGCTGTATGGAGTCGGCACTGTTACGGACACAGCCGGCGTGCCGGCGCCGCCTGTCCCTGCCGGACCCTACCTGATGACGATTAATACCGGCACCGGCGCGGTTACCATGGGATCGCTGATTAACGGCGTGACGAACGTCTCTTCGATCACCTTCGCGCCGGACGGAACACTCTACGCAGTCAATTCGCTGACCAACGAACTAATCATAATCGATCCGGCCACCGGCAACGTAACGGTCGTGGGTACTCTGACCGGCGGGATACGCGGCATCGATTTCATCTATAACGCCGGTGATGCGGTTGCGGCCCTCTACGGGGTTACAGCGAACGGTTTGTATCACATTGACACGGCTACCGCATCGTGCACCGCCCTGGATTCGCCGGGTCTGACTACGATGACTTCGCTTGCCTACGACGCGACCCGTCCGAGGCATCTGTTCACGACGGCCCAGGACGGCGCCGGCGACTACCGCCTGGCGCGGACTACGCTTACTTCTTCGTTCGTGTCGATCAATAGCGCGACCGGCGCATGCACGCCGATAGACCTGTTGATCAGCGGCGCGGACCAGCCCACGGTCGTTTACAGGAACGTCGCCGGGCTGGATTTCAACGGCGGCGGCGTACTGTATGCGACGGCGACGGTCGAGGACCTCAACCTGGCCGCACCGTCCGTGGCGGCGGGGCTGTACCTGATTACAATCAACACTGCCACCGGCGCGGTAACGCGGGGCCCGGCGATTACCGGCATGGCTGCCGCCAGCAGTATCGCCTTCAATACCATCGGAACGCTCTACGGCGTCAATGGCGCCAATCAGATACTCTACACCATCGACACAGTTACCGGTGTGGCAAGTGTCGTGGGCGGGGCACTACCGGCCAGCGGATTTGTCGGAATCGAATTCGTCAATGTCGGCGGCAATGAAGTGTTATACGGCGCGACGAACAGACGGCTTTATGCGATTAATCCAGCCAATCCAGCCGCCAGCGCGCTGCTGGGCGACATGGCGAGAGCCGACTTGACTTCGCTGACCTTCGACGCCACCCAGCCGGGGATGCTCTGGTCGGCCGGTCTGCAAAGCGGCTATCGCCTGGTCCGCATCGGTCTGTCTTCGATGCTGGTACAGTCCGACAACGCCGGCAATGTAACGGAATTGGGTCTGGTGTTCGATTCGGCGAATCCCGCGTTTGGCTATGACGCCGTACACGCACTTACCTTCGACGGCGTCGGCGACCTTTGGGGCATCGGTACGCTCGTTACCATTGACCCGGTCAACTCGCCCGTTCCCATCCCGGCAGGGGCTTTCCTCATCAAGATCGACACTGTTACCGGAACCGCCACCAGGCAGGTCGCCAATCCGCTGGACGTCGCCGATCTTACCAGCATGGCATTCGACGGCGCCGGCGACCTGTACGGTGTGAACGGCGACAGCGACGAACTGGTGTTAATCGACACGACCGATGCGACGACCTCGCTGGTCATGAACCTGAGCATAACCGGCATCGTCGGCATCGACTTCGACGCCGCCGGCGACTTATACGCCGTTACCGGCGATTCGCTTTACTTCGTCGATATTGTGTGGGAGGAGTGTTCGAAGGTCAAGTCTATTGGCATTACGGGGATGACGAGCCTCTCGACGATCCCTGGCGACCCGACAAGCATGTATTCAACGGTCCTGATTAATGGGACCTACTACCTGATCAGCATTGACATGACGGCCGGCTCCGGCGGTCTGGACATGGGCAGGATCGTCCTGGGCGGGACACTCGCGGGAAGTCTGACCAATGCCGGGGGAAGCATAGGTGAAATCGAAATGGGGTTCATGTGGGGCAAGATCGATATTGCCCATAACATCGGCCAGGTGATCCTCCGCGAAGGCGGCGGCGGATTGCTCGTGGGAACACCCCCGTCGCTCGTAGGTCCGTCGCACGAAATCGAAGTGCCCGACCCCTTCGATCCGCCAAATACAATGACAATCCTGGAGGCTGATTCCTGGATCGACGCAAAAGGCAGCATCACGGAGGTCAGTACACGCGGCGGCACGCTCTACTCGTTCGTCAGGGCGCAGAATGATTCGGAGGTATTAGCCCCGCAGAACATCATCTATGAGATGGAATACGGCTCGGCGGGATTGACCCCCGCAGCGATTGACGATGTGTGGCTCTACGGCGGCTTTGTTGATTATGACAACGACAGCATGGCCAACGCCCAGTTCCTCACCCACCCGGCGAGCAACTTCTTCCTCCTGGGCGACCTGATCCTCGACGGTGCTGCCGGCGACTGGTACGCGCTTCCGCTACTGGCCGGACAGACCGTTACCATCGACGGCGGCGGGGGATGGGGATACCCGGACTCGCGAGACTGGCTAATGCCGTTCACAGAAACATCTATGTCGGTCTTCCTTTACGATTCCAGCGGTCGAATGATGGACAGCCTCGGGTACGAAACCATCGAGGACATGGGCATGTGGTCGGAGGGAGAGACGCAGAAGCCCCTCACCTTTACACCGCCGGCAGCGGATGTTTATTACATCTGGGTGGTGGGTGGATTAGAAGACTATGTCTTGTCCATCACCAACGGCACCGCCGCGAGTCTCGGCGCCGTCAACGTCGTCGGCGATTATGACGGTTCGATGCGCTATAACCTCTATGAATATGATTTTGGGCAGGAGGCGGAAACGCCTAACATCATGGCAATGAACGCCAGCAGTATCGGTGCGGTCGTTGTCGCCGGAAACACCTACTATACTGTTGCCAGGACCTTCGGTGCCGGAAGCGTCGCCGGTGACATCGTCGCCTACATGGCCGCGAACGTGGTCGGCGACAGGATCATCTCCGACGGAAATATAGGCCGAGTCGCATCGACGGCGGGGATAATGTCCGCCGAAATCGCGGCTGGACACTCAGGGGGAATATACAATCAAAACGCCTTCATCCATAACATCTCCTGCGCCACCGACTTCTACATCGGCAGCATCGTATCGGCTAGCGGCAATATCGGCGTTATCGAGATCGGCGGGACCGTTGAAGGCATTTCTCTGACGGTTAACAGCGACTCGCTCGGTGGCTCCGGGCACGTGGATATGATTGACGTGGGCGGAGACTGGGGCGGCGTGTGGGGCATTCCTGTACTCTCGCACGGCCCCGGCGGAGATTTCGGATACGTCAATGTCAGCGGAACAATTTACGTGGATTACGGCGGGTGGTTCTCGCCTGCCGTACCAACGGTCTTCACCGATGGGCGGAGCGGCATCCTTAACGACGACGGCGGCGGTCGATTGACCGTTACGCCCGAAATCACGGGCGGGATTGTCCCGACCTGGTCCTACGTCTATATCGGCGTGGACGACGACGCCTATCCCGGCTTCGGCGCTGGTGGCGTGATCGCCAACCTCTCTATCAACGGCTCGGCGACGCTCAGCACTACCGGCGTCGTTCAACTGCCCGACCTGGACTTGAGCGGGCTGGCTCCCGGATCGACAATCACGGTCGAAGGGACCGGACAGGTTGACATCAGGTATGTCCACACCAACGCGACGGTGGATTCGTTCGTGAATACTACGCCCGGCGGACTGGTATCGGGCAACTTCGGCGGCGACCTGCTGGATCTTCGGATTGCCGGAAGCATAGGTCCGCGGACCGGCACGACGGACGCCTGGTTATATGGATATGAGGTCGCGCCCGTATCGGGCGGCATTACTACCGAGCCTCAATACGGATGGTTCCATGATACGGTCAACGGCCTGATGGTCGCCGGCGATCTGGGCACGGCGTACATCGGCGGCGCGCTGGGCGACTTGAGGGTGCTGGGCACGATCGGGGAAGTCGTCGTCGATTCCGACGGTATCACGCCCAGCGGCGAATGGCACGGCGTGATGGGCATCGTCTGGTCACAGACGCGTATCGACAGCATCGACGTGGGCGACGGATTGGGCGACGACGGGGGCAGCGAGATCGCCCAGGCGTTAATCGCGTCCTCTGTCTCCATCGGTACGGTCTCGATAGTCGGGCCTCGATACGTAAGCAACAACATGATATACGGTGAGGTGAACGGCTCGATCCTGGCTCGCACCAATGACGTCATCAACGGTGTTGAAGTCGATGCCATCAGTCAGGTTATCGGCACCAACGGGGCGGTCTGTACAGCCATTATCGCCGCCGCCGACCTGAACATCTTCCAGGCTATGGCTGCCGGGTTCTTTCTAAGCGGCGGAATCGGGACCGTGAGTTTCTCCGGCCCAGGCGCCGAGATTACCGGAGCGGACATCGAAGGTCATTACATTCGCACCGTCAGCACGAGCGAGGACTCCAACGGAATCAACTACACCACAATTTACGGTATTGACGCCCCTGATAACTCCTACGGCATAGAGCAGGTGATTGCGGGCGGACCGGGGATGAATAACAGCAGTATCAAAATCAACGGCGGCGGTATTGGTGACATCATCGGGCTGGGGCCTGATGCGGACATATGGTTGTGCGTCTTCGTCGCCACCGACGGGATGCACAGCATCAGCGCCCAAAACCTCTACCAGAACGGCTGGCACATGCCCGGCACCGTCGAGACAATCACCGCCTACGCGGACATGTTCGACAACGAGGCGATTATCGGCGCCCTCGACAGGATGGGCGTCGCGGGCGACTTTACCACCAACGCTTTTACCGTCGCAGGCGCTATCGGCACCGTAACGATCAGCGGCGAGTTCGACAATTCCGTGATGATCCTCCAGGGCCCCACGACGGCGTGCCTGTGGTCGCTGACGGTCGTGGGCGACATCTCCGGCACGATTACCTCCGGCGGCGGTATCGGATCGATCATCTCCCGGAACGGCGCTATTTTCGCCGACATATCCACGCTCGCCAGTGGCAGCGACGGCGACATCAATTTGATTCAAACCGCGGGCGGATACACCGGCAACCTGAGGGTCGGCGGAACCCTCAAGGAGTTTATCTCCTACGCCTCGCTGGGCGACAACCCCGCTGATACCGGTGGAATCACACAAAGGTTTGAGGTCTGGGGCAACGTCGTCAACATGGCCGTCGGTGGAGCAGGCAACATGTACGCCGACCTTAACGTCGGCGGGTCCATCGGCACGCTCTACATCGGCGACACACTGTACGGCAGGATCAGCACCAACGGGATGCTCTACAGTATTACGGTTCGCGGCAGCCTCGGGGGCCTGCTGGACATGGATAACGACGGGACGCCCGAAACACCGCGCGGGTCCCTCAACATCGGCGGGACTATCCAGACCATGTCGATTCCGAACGGTAAGGACATCTTCGCCGACCTGTCCGTCGGCGGGTCGATCGGAAGCATCGGTTTGGTCGGCGGCAGCATCGTCGGGAACATCGAAAGCCGATTCGGCTCGATCGGCTCGATCAATGTCGTCAACGGCGACATACTCGGCGAACTGAAGGCCAAGACCATCAACAAGATATCGATTACCGGCGGGACGATCAGCGGCAATATTATCACCACCGGCGGGTCGCTGACGGCCCTTGCCATGGGCAACAGCACTCTGGATGCCGACATCACCGTCGAAGGCGGGACGATTGACTACATCTACTTCGTCGATACGGATTTGGTCGCGGGAAGGACAATTTACGCCAGCGGCGGACTGGGCAGCGTGACGATCTCCGGCGGTAACGTCGCGGGCGATCTGGTTTCCCGTCGCGACATCTGGAATCTCAAAATCCTCAGCGGCAACCTTACCGGTAACGTCTGGGCGGAAACGGGCATCACCAATATGAGCGTTTACGGAAACGTTCAGGGTTCCGTGATTCGTTCCGGCGGCGCGATCGGCACGCTCGGTCTGTACGGGCTGACGAACTCGATCATTTCCTCTGCCAACGACATCACGAAACTCATCGTCCTTGGGGACGTGGACAATTCGATGGTGTTGGCCGGCTTTGACGTCGGGCCCGACATGGCCATCGGCGGCGGAGACGATACGCTCCACAGTGGCGGCATCGGCGCAATCTCTATCACCGGTCAAATGCAGGATTCGATCTTCGTCGCGGGGATAGGTCCCGGCGCGGACGGCGACTATCTGGCTGCCGCCGACAACGTTATGTCTGCGGGTATAAGCAACATCGGCCGGACGTCCGTTCAGGGCGGTTTCATCGGCGCCGGTAACGGCATCCTGGCCGAAACGAGCATCGATCCGACTTCCGCTGCTATCGCGGTAGCGGCGGGCGTGTTCGTCTTCGAGGACATCCCGGTTCCCGCCATTACGCCTCCGTACGGTCCGAACGTTTTCGGCGCCCTGACCGGTCCGGCGACAACGCGTCTGGATATGCCCGACGGGCTGTCCCTGATTCTCGCCGGCGACGGGGTAGCCGAGTACGACGGGGCAGGAAACCTCACCTTCGAGCAGACGACTGCTCGCAGTTACCTCAAGTTGATCTACGACGGCGGCGGGGCCTACGGTACGACCATCAACATAACCGGCGCTGACGACAGCCCGCTCGGATACCTGGTGATCGATCCTGATATCACCATCGGCAACGTTACGGTGGACGGGCGAGTGGATACGCTGCAAGTCGGTGATGTGGCTGCCGGGTCCGCCTGGAACCTTCCGGGCGGTGTAACGAGTGCCAGATTGGGCGATCCGGCGGATCTGAACGTTACGGCCGGCAATGTGGGCTACTGGATCATGTCCGGTAATTACGCCGCCGGGGCGTTCACCGTCGATTCGGTGCTGTCGCTGGGCATCGTCGGCAACGTAAGCGCCCCGCTCGACCTCGGCAGCGCAGGAACGATCAATATCTTCGGCGATTTCACAGGTACGTTGGAATCGTGGGGAACGGTCAATTTCTTCGGCGTGTACGGGACCTTGAGCGGCAACGTTAACGTGTACTGCGGCGACCTGCCGGCCCTGCGGGCTGACACCGGACTCAGCGGCACGGTGGACATCGGTCCGCAGACGCTGATTGACGCGGGCGGCAACCCGGTCGAGTACGGCGGCGGTAAGACGAACGCCGTCTATATCGTTGCGGGTGATTTCGGCGGCGGCGCCGCTACCGCGACCTACCGCACCGCCGGCGGCATCGGCCTGTTCACCGTCGGGGCGGGTAACTTCTCCGGGTTGCTCAGCACCGGCGGTAATCTGGGCACATTGACGATAAACGGCGAGATGACAGGCAGGGCATGGGCGGCAGGAAGCATCTCCGTTGCCTCCACCGGCGACATGACCGGCGCGATGCTGGCGGCATCCGGCGACCTGCTGGCGGCCTACGTACGCGGCAACATGACCGACAGTTATATCTTCGCCGGTTTCAACCCCGGCGACGCCGGCTTCGACGCCGCTCACGGCGGAGAAGACGCCAATCTTCAGATCGACGCGTTCACCCCACTGGCCTGGCGAACGGTGGAAAACGCCGACCACGTCAGGAGCGGGCGGATAAACAACGTGGGTATCGCAGGGACGATGACGCGTTCGGTCATCTCCGCCGGAGTGGGGCCGGGTGTGGATGGATTCGTCGGTACGGGCGACGACCTGGTACTCGGCGCCTCTGAGATCACCGCCCAGGTGTTCGTTTTCGGCGACATTGTCGGAAGCGCCAACGCCAGCGAGGCCTACGGAATATACGCGGCAAACAACCTTCCGGTCGTCATCTTCCACGGCAATCAACCGTTCTCGTCGAACGGTAATGCCCGCGTCGGCACTTACATGGACGTTCTGGCCGGTAACCCCACGGTCATCCGCGTGCTGGAGAGGGCTAATTCCTTCATCGCCTACTTGAACCATCCGCTGAACCCCAGCACGGTTGACAGTCCGGCCTTTGCGGTGCTCGCGTCCGTGGACGACGATTTCGGCACGATGATGGATAACACTGACGTATCCGGCAACGCTACTATCAGTTACAACAATGCCGACTACTCCGTCATCATCACGCTCAACAGCGGCACGTGGGAGTCGCTGGGTGTGGGTGACCACTTCCAGATAACGCTGACCGATATACTGGCCGACAGTCGAGGAAACATCCTGGACGGCGAGTACGTGGGCATCTTCCCGTCGGGCGACGGTTCGCCGGGCGGAAACTTCGTGTACGCCTTCCAGATCGGACAGGTCTTCCTTGCAGACGTACCGGCCTACGGTGAGTGGTGGCACGGTTGCTCGCCTACTGCGGCGGGAATGATGATGGGTTATTATGACGCCTTCATCGGCTACGAGGATCTTATCGTCGGCGACGCCGGCACGCAGACCGACGACGTAAAGGACGCGATAGCCAGTCCGGGCAATATTACCGACTACGCCCTGTATGACGGCGTGGACGACTACTCCTACTTCACACCGTATCCGGATATGTCCGAGATCGATCCTGCCGGCGCTCACACGGACGACTCCATCGCCGACTTCATGCACACGTCGCGAAGCGCCGATGGACTGACCCACGGCGGGACGTGGCTGACAATGATAGGTCTCGGCGTCGAGGAGTACGTCGTCTATCGTCTGCCCACCCACACCGCCAATTCGACCGACCTGGTATGGGGCGGCGCTCTGAACATGTCCAGTTTTTCCGCTGAAATCAAGGCCGGCAGGCCCGTCCTGCTGGGCGTGGACAGCAGCGGCAGCGGTCAGGCCGACCACTCCATCATAGGCATCGGGTACGACCTGATTAATCAGCAGTACGCCTACTACAACACCTGGGACACCGATATCCACTGGGCGGACTTCCAGGGAGTTACGTATGGTCAGCCGTTCGGTATCCACATAGCGACGTTTGTTACGATGAATTGACGGCTGGAAAAAACTTCTGATAGAATGTAAAGGCCAACGAGGCCGGTTGAGCGAATCAATCGGCCATGTTGGCCTTTTGTTCTCTATCGGCGGAAGATGCGCACCGGCAAGCAAGCCGTAAAGGCGCCGGTCAGCATGTGTGGAATTGCCGGAATCATACGATTTGACGGAACGAGCGCTGATTCGCAGACGTTCACTATCACATTGTCTATAACGGCGAGGTATATAAAACTTAAACTGACCGAATACGTAGCAACATTTTGTAAAAACAAGACTTACGGCATATAAGCAGGCGAAATCGGTCAGTTTGGTTTTTTTATTTCCCGTTCCTGAAACTTTTTTCCTTCACCTGCGTCTATACTAGAGGAAGGGTTGTGCGTAAAACCGCCGGAGCCTGTACGGAGTGGCCGACGAGAGCATCACAGCGAAACATTCGTCCGCCTGCGGTGTTAGATAAGATACAGGCAATAACGAGGCTGGTATAATCGAAACCGATTTGAGGCTTGGCTGCATGAGTATCGGTGAACTGCTGCTGGAGAAGGGGCTTATCACGCCGGACAATCTGGCTGAAGCCCTGGCTGCGCGCAAAAAGAGCGGTCAGAGACTCGATAAAATCCTCGTGGAAATGGGATGTGTCAGCGAGGATCGCGTCCTTCAGGTTTTCTCCGAGCAATTAGCCATACCTATGGTCGATCTGTCGGACGTGAAGATCGACGTCGATACGCTTCGTTCGCTTCCTCCGAAACTGGTTTATCAGCGTTCGCTGGTCCCGCTGAATCGCAGCAACGGTACGCTGCGGGTGGCTACGTCCGACCCGTTCGACCTTTACGGTCTGGACGAGGTGCGGATGCTGACCGGCCTGGAGATCCAACCCGTCCTTGCGCCGTCCGAGGAGATCGACAAGGTCATCAAGACCTACTACGGCGTCGGCGGCGACACCGTCGAAGAGATGATGGACTCGATCGACCTGGAGGTCATCACCAACGGTAACGGCGATTCGGACGACCTTCTGGAAATGGCCCAGGAAGCATCGGTCATAAAACTGGTCAACGAGATTTTCATCGAGGCCCTCAACGAACGCGCCAGCGACATCCACATCGAACCATACGAACAGGACCTGAAGATACGCTACCGCATCGACGGCGTGCTTCAGGAAACGGCGATGCCGCCTCAGATCCGACGGTTCCAGTCGGCGATAATTTCACGCATCAAGATAATGTCAAATCTCAACATCGCCGAAAAACGCCTCCCGCAGGACGGAAGGATAAAGTTGCAGATGGCGGGCAGCCAGATCGACGTCCGCGTCAGCGTTATCCCGATGCTCTTCGGCGAAGGCGTCGTGATGCGGCTGCTGGATAAATCGACCGTGCAGTTCACGCTGCCCGAACTGGGCATGGCCGAGGACACCTTCGGCGTATTCAACGATCTTATCGCCCGCCCGCATGGGATTCTGCTGGTTACCGGACCGACCGGATCGGGTAAGACCACCACGCTCTACGCAGCCCTTCAGGAAATCGTCTCGCCGACCATCAAGGTGCTGACCGTCGAAGACCCCGTCGAGTATCATCTCGACGGAGTGAACCAGATTCAGATCGCTCCGAAGGTCGGACTGACGTTTGCGCGGGGTTTGCGGCATATTCTTCGTCATGACCCGGACGTGGTGATGATCGGCGAGATACGCGACCTGGAGACAGCCGAAGCCGCTATCCAGGCCGCCCTTACGGGACACCTTGTGTTCTCGACACTGCACACCAACGACGCAGCCTCTGCTACGACGCGTCTGCTGGATATGGGAATCGAACCGTTCCTGGTTACCTCCACGGTCGAAGCGGCAATGGCCCAGCGACTCGTGCGAACCATCTGCCCGGAATGCAAAGAACCCTACGAACCGGACCCCGACGACCTGCCGGAAGATTTCAAGTATCAGCCCGGAGAAAAACTATACCGAGGGGCAGGATGCCGAAAGTGCCGAAACACCGGTTACCGCGGACGAGTCGGGCTGTTCGAACTGATGGTCATCAACGAACCGATCCGCCGGAAGGTCATGTCCCATGCTCCGGTCAACGAGGTGCTCGCCGCCGCCAAGGCTGACGGGATGAGACTGCTTCGGGAAGACGGATGGATTAAAGTCCGCGAAGGCGTTACAACGCCCGACGAAATCATCAGGGCGACAAAAGCCTAAAAGACAGGGATTGGGGACTTGGGAAAAACGAAAAAACAGAAATCAGGAACCAGTCAACCAATCAACCAATAAACCAGTCAACCAACTGACGATATGCCGACGTTTGAATATACAGCCAGGGACGCCGACGGGCGTGAATGTAGCGGTGCGATGCAGGCCGAAAGCGAATCGGCGGTCGTCCGTTCGCTCGACGAGCGGGAACTGTTTCCGGTACAAATCGCCGCCCAAACCGACGTCGCCGGCAGCGCCGGTAAGCGGATAAAACTCCGCGCACTGTCGGGAGTCTATAGCCAGTTGTCCGACCTGCTCACTGCCGGCGTTCCGATGCTGCGAAGCCTGGAAATCCTCTCGCAATCGGTCGGTAACGTACGTCTGGCGAATGTCATCGACCATGTGGGCGACAGCGTCGCCGGAGGCGAGACGCTCGCCGAGGCAATGGGCAAGCACCCGAAAGTTTTCAGCGACCTGCACGTTGCGATGGTCCGTGCGGGCGAACACGCCGGATTCCTCGAAGAAGCCCTGATGAACCTTTCCGGTTTTATCGAGAGGCAGGACGAGTTACGATCCAAGGTTCGCGGCGCGATGATTTATCCGATAATCCTGGCCGGTGTCGCCGTTGTCGCCGTCAGCGGGCTTCTGATATTCCTGGTGCCGAAATTTCAGAATTTCCTCGGCGGTACCGACCTTCCGTTGCCTTCGCGGATGCTCTTCGCGCTTTCGGACGTAATGCGCAACCATTGGCTGATAATGCTGGGTCTGCTGGTGATGATGGTTTTATTTTTTCGCGTGTGGATTCGCAGCGACAGCGGACACCGCTTATGGGCGAACTGGCAGCTGCGTATCCCGCTGGCGGGACGCGCGATCCGCATGGTCGCCATAACACGCTTCTGCCGGATACTCGGAACCATGCTGCACAACGGCGTGCCCATCATCCAGGCCCTGACGATCTCCAAAGACGCCGTCGGTAACGAAAAAATCGCCGAAGCCGTCGAATCGGCAACTGAAAACGTCCGCGCCGGCGAACCGCTGGCCGATCCTCTGCGACGAAGCGGACTGTTCGGAGCGGAAATAATCGAGATGATCGCCGTCGGTGAGGAGTCGAACCAGTTGGAAAAGGTCCTCCTGACCACAGCCGACGCGGTCGAGCGTCGGACAAACCGCCAGGTGGACGCCGCAGTGCGACTCATCGAACCGTTGATGCTGATAATCATGGCCGGGGCCATCGGGTTCATCGCATTGGGACTTCTCTCGCCGATTTTCGCAATGGCAAAGTCGATAAAGTAACTTACTTTCTCCGCGCGGTATCAGCGCGGTACAATAAACTTCAGTATGAAGAAACAATAACCACGGGCAGATAATTGAAAGGAGCCGAACGTTGAAAAGGCAAATGAGAACCAGGCCGGGCTTTACGCTGATTGAGGTCCTTCTGGTAATGGTAATCCTGGCCATGCTGGCCGGTGTGGCAATCGTGATGTTCTCCGGAACCGAGGAAGGCGCCAAGATCGACACGACCTAACTGAAACTTACCGCAATCGAAAAGGCGCTGGGC
>JAUVIQ010000261.1 GCA_030592655.1 Planctomycetales bacterium
GCTGATGCGGCGCTTGATGTCGGCCTGCATATGGTCGGTTCCCTTGTGCTTGGGAATGGCGCGGAGCATCTCCTGCAGAGCGTCCAGTTTCTCAACGTCATCACCGGCCTGGCGGTAACGCCGCTCAGCCTTTTCATATTCAGGTGTAAGATTCGCAGGCATGGCAGGCAGTATAACCGGATTACCGGAATACCGGAATACCGTGAAGAAGAAAAAACAACCGGATTACCGGAAGACCGCAGAATTGCAATGTTGGTTTAGCCGTCGGCTTGCGGTGAGCGGTGCCGAACCGCACGGCGACGAAGTTGTATAGACTTGCAATCCGCTGACCAGACCATAACATTATCACATCCAAACGTGGAGATAACGAAAATGCCGTCGCCAACACGCATAATCGACGCACATCAGCATGTTTTCTGGCAAGGCAGAGACGATGCCGCCCTCGTCGCCGACCTCGACGAGCAGGGAATCGACAAGGCCTTACTGATGACATGGCACATCCACCCGTCCGAAGGAGATGCAGGCTATGACGATGCCTTCAATCCGATCCACGCCGAGCCTGGCAGGAGCAACCATCCCGGACTGCCGCTAGCCGATGCCGTCCGGGCTGCGAGACGCTATCGGGACCGTTTCGTAATCGGGTATGCCCCGCACCCCCTTGAGCCGAACGCCGCCAAGTGGCTCGATGCCGCCGTCAGGATGTACGACATTCGCGCATTCGGGGAGTGGAAGTACCGACTGTTGCTGAACGACCCGCGATGTATCGAACTTTTCCGCTTCAGCGGACAACATAACCTGCCGGTGATACTGCACATCGACATACCATATCTACCGAACGACGAAACGGGCGAGGTGGAGTATTTCCCGGAATGGTACGGCGGGACGGTCGAGAATCTTGAACGGGCTATGCAGGCTTGTCCGGAAACGATATTTGTCGGACATGGCCCCGGATTCTGGCGCGAGATCAGCGGCGACGCCGACACAGCCGGAGGAATGTACCCCAAAGGACCCGTAATCGAAGGCGGAAAACTGTTTCGGATAATGGACGACTATCCGCAACTGCATGCGGACCTGTCAGCCACCTCCTGCGTGAACGCCCTTCAGCGCGACACGGACAAGGGAAAGGAATTCCTGCTCAAGTATCACCGGCGGATTCTCTTCGGGCGCGACTTCTACGGCGACGAACTACACAAATTCCTCCAGTTGCTCGACCTGCCGGAAGATGTAACCGAAAATATCTATCACAAAAACGCAGAAAAATTGTTCAGGATCGAATCATAGAAACCAGTAGTTACTCTTGCATCCTATGATGAGTTGGGCGCCCACCAGAATATGAACACCACGCACGATAAACCCGTAATCGGACTTCTCGGCGGCATCGGGTCCGGCAAATCGACCGTTGCTGCCGAGTTGGCGTCGCTTGGGTGTGGATGCGTCAATGCCGACGCCATCGGGCATGAACTGCTGAAAAACCCGCAGGTCAAGGCCGAACTGACCGAACGATGGGGACAAGGTATCTTCGACCAAGCCGGAAATATCGACCGCAAAGCCCTGGCGGAACTGGCCTTCGCGTCCCCGCAGGATACCCAGGCCCTCAATGCCGTTATGCACCCGCGGATCCGCCGGTCAATGGTCGAGCAAATCGCTACGATGCAGGCCGACCCGGACATCCCGGCAATCGTGGTCGATGCCGCACTACTGCTGGAAACCGACTGGCACGAACTGTGCAACGTCTTCATCTTTGTATCAGCGACGGAAGACATCCGGGCCGAGCGAGTCAGACGCGCCAGGGGCTGGAATAACGCCACGTGGAAAAGACGAGAAAATTTACAAATTCCTCTGGACATCAAGGCCGGTAAAGCCGAATATACTATCGACAACAGCATCAGCGAATCATCCTTACGCGAACAGACCCACTTGGTTTTTCATCAGATAATCCATGGGAAGTGAACGGCATTTTCTTTTTTTCACGAGGAATAGAAATCATGGCAAAGGCAAAAGAATCAACAAAGACAACGGTAAAGAAAAAAACGACAAAAGCAAAAAAGGATGAGGTCAAAAACGAACCTGACCCCGTCGAAGAGCATATCGAGCAGGCTGAAGAGGTCGAAGAAACGCTCGATGAGGAACTGCACGCCAAGTACGAAAAGATCAAAAGCGGAAATCTGCACATCACCGACCTTCAGAAAATGACGGTAACGGACCTGCACGAAGTCGCCCAGGCCGAAGGGCTTACCGACTACACCGGGCTGAAGAAGCAGGACCTTGTCTTCAACATACTCCGGATGCGGATTCAGAAAAATGGGCTGATGTACGGCGAAGGCGTGCTGGAAATCCTGCCCGACGGGTTCGGATTCCTCCGCAGCACCGATTACAACTACCTTCCAAGCCCAGACGACATATACGTCTCACCAAGCCAGATCAGACGATTCGGAATCAAGCAGGGTAATATCGTAGCCGGTCAAATCCGCCCGCCGAAAGAATCGGAGCGGTACTTCGCCCTTCTGCGAGTCGAAGCCGTCAACTACGAAGCACCCGACAGACTGGCTGAAAAGGTCAACTTCGAAGACCTCACGCCCTATCACCCGGAAAGGCGCGTATTCCTGGAGACTACTCCCGAAGAGATTAACATGCGCGTAGTCAATCTCGTTACGCCGATAGGCTTCGGCCAGCGGATGCTGATCGTCGCACCGCCGAGAACGGGAAAAACAATCCTCCTCCAGAAAATCGCAAACGCCATTACGACCAATCACCCGGACGTCCATGTGATTATCCTGTTGATCGACGAGCGGCCTGAAGAAGTTACCGAGATGGAACGAGCCACAATCGCAGAGGTCATTTCCTCGACATTCGACGAACCTGCCTCTCGACATCTCCAGATCGCCGAAATGGTCGGCGAAAAGGCGAGGCGGATGGTCGAGTTCGGAAAGGACGTCGTGATCCTGCTGGACTCCATCACTCGACTGGCCAGGGCGTACAACACCGAAGTGCCTCATTCGGGCAAAATCCTCACCGGCGGCGTGGACGCAAACGCGCTGCAGAAACCGAAGCGTTTCTTCGGAGCCGCCCGGAAAATCGAGGAAGGCGGATCGCTGACGGTAATCGGAACCGCCCTGGTCGAAACCGGCTCGCGGATGGATGAGGTGATTTTCGAGGAGTTCAAGGGAACCGGAAACAGCGAACTGCACCTCGACCGCAAACTGGTGGACCGCCGTATCTGGCCTGCAATCGACATCTCACGCTCC
>JAUVIQ010000147.1 GCA_030592655.1 Planctomycetales bacterium
CCTCGACAGGACCGCGATACTGCCCGTCGCTGGAACTGAAGGTGCAGCGTTTTGACCAAAAGTCCAGCCACCAGGTATTCATCGAACCGGAGGGCCGGGGGACCAACTGGGTCTATCTCAACGGCGTTACCACGTCGCTGCCGGTGGATTTGCAGGATATTATCGTTCATAACATCCCCGGCCTGGAGTCAGCCAAGGTCCTCCGCTGGGGTTATGCGATCGAATACGACTTCGCCGACCCGACGCAATTGAAGCCGACTTTGCAGACCAAGGCTGTGGGCGGATTGTTCCTTGCCGGCCAGGTCAACGGCACAACGGGTTACGAGGAAGCAGCCGCTCAGGGTCTTGTCGCGGCCGTCAATGCCGTCGCGCTGCTTCGCGGGTCCGAGCCGCTACTACTCCGGCGCGACCAGGCCTATATCGGCGTAATGATAGACGACCTCGTAACCAAAGGCGTCATCGAACCGTATCGAATGTTCACAAGCCGGGCGGAACACCGCCTGACGCTGCGGGCGGATAACGCCGACCGAAGACTGACGCCCATCGGTAGAGAGATGGGTCTGGTTGATGATGAACGTTGGGAAAGATTTACTGCGAAACGACAAGTCGTTGAAGAGACGGAAACACTTTTTAAAAAGGTTCGTCTGGACGGAAAAACAATATCAGAACAACTTGCTCGCCCCGACGCGAATCTGGAACAGTTGATCGTTCGGTCGGGCGAAAAGGCGGCGTCTCTTTGGCGCGTCAATCGCGGTGCAGTCGAGACCGTCGCGGTTGATTGCCGATATGCCGGTTACGTCGCTCGTCAGTGGGCGGCTACGGAGCGAATGAGGCAGCTGGATTCCAGGCATATTCCCGATTCGATGGACTATTGCTCCGTTCCGCACCTCCGGGCAGAGGCGATCGAACGTCTCGAAAACATACGCCCAGCCACACTTGGCCAGGCGCTGCGAATCAGCGGTATCACACCGGCGGATATTACCGTCCTTATGATCCGCTTGACATGCTGAAAAAAGGGGACTGGCTACTTCAAGTGGATCACGGGCGCGTAAGATGTAGAATCTGCATAATATGGGCAAGATTTCGGAGGGAAATATCTTCGACGAATTTCCGATTCTGTCTGCGAAAACGGGGTGATATTTATATAAATCATGTAATTGCAAGCAGTTACACGGTCGCTTCGCGCTTGAAAATATCTGAAGGTGTTTTCCCGGTTTGGTCGATAATTCAGTTAGCAGGGAAGCATTCGAATAAAGGCGGGCCTATGGGATGGTTCGCCGGGTGCAGTGGTTTCGCCTTGGGCGTAGCTGCTGCATTGACACGCCACTCAAACGCCATGGAAGGCTGGAATGGGTGTGATTGTGCGCGTTTGGAACCTTTCGTGGCAGGACGAGTGGATTTGACAATGAATATCAAAGGATCAGGAACCACCAACGCAGGTAATATTCGCAGACCCGCTCGCAAGGCATCGGCCTCGCCGCCGGCCCGTCCTTCACGTCGGTCATCACAGGTAACACCGACCGAACTGTCCAGGTGGATCAAAAAGGCCAAAAATCTTCCCGAAGTCCGGCAGGACCTCGTCGAGCAAATCAAACGCGAAATCGCCGACGGAACCTACGAAACGCCCGAAAAAATCCAAATCGCAGTCGAGCGAATGCTCGAAGAGTTTGGATGAAATTTAATTGGGGGACACCATACTATTTTTTGTCTGAAAAACCAAAGAGAATAATACAGAGAAGCAAAAAATAGTATGGTGTCCCCCAATTAACCCTCAAAAAAAATATCCAGTGTCGGGAAAACCTGGGCTGATTTCCTTCGTCTAACATATTGACGCTGTAGTACAATGACTTTATCGCTTGTTGGAAGGAGAAAGATCATGGTAGCCAGGTTCAGCCTTTTGACTCGTTCGTTGCTGCTGGTGAATTTGTTTTGCTGGCTGTCCATCCCGCCGTCGGTTGTCCACGCGGCAATACAGATGGACCCGAAGCCGCCGATGCGATGGTCCGAACTTATCGGCTGTGAACTGGTCGTTGTGGCCAAGTATGAGAAGCACGAAGCGAAGACGCTGTCCCTGCGTGTCGTCAGGGTTCTCAAAGGCAAGGACGTAAAGCCGGGCGGCATCGTCAAGACTACACTTGAGCACTGGTACTCAATCGAGACCGGCCCGACGGGGACTGGATCGCTTCGGCTGAAGGTGAAGGCAAAATCCGACGGCATCCCGAAACTCTGTTACAAGACGCAGATTTACAACCCCGGCCCTCCCGTTCCGGTGCGGGTCCTTTCCGACGTTCGCCAGCCGGCAGTGTATTTCTTCCCGAAGGCCAAAGCCCCTGCGCTCCAGCGTCGCGGACAGGTCCAGTTCGCCCTCTTCGCCGACGGTTGGGCCCAAGCCGTTAGCGGCAAAGAGATGGACCTGTCGTTTCGACTCATGCAGCGGACGAATCCGCCACTTGCGCGAAAGGCCCTGGAAGAACTCTACCGCAGCCGGGATCCGAAAGCCATCGCCTCCCTCATCGACTGGACGATAAAACAACCTGTGAAAATGTCTCTGCTTCACGCCGTATATTTTATCAACAGTGCCGACAGGATTCTGATTGCAATCGGCGACCGCGACGGCGACGTGTACAATCCGCTTATGAAGTGGCTGACCGAGGGCGGCAAACCCGGCGGCGAGTATGCCAACCACCGCGTGGGAAAAGTCCTTGCGCGAATTGATTCCGGTCGGGCCTTTGCTGATTTCTCAAAGATGATTAAGGAAGGCGACGCGGGGCATAAGAAGATCGCCACGATATCTCTCGCCTACGTGCAGAGCGAAAAGGCCGTTGACCTGTGCATTAATCTACTTGAGAACGAGAATCTCGCCACGGATGCCATCTGGGCCTTGAGCCAGGGACTTTTGTTGCCACAGCATCGGCCAAGGCTTCTAAAAGCATTTAAGTCGGCGAAAATCACAGACCATAACAAGCAACAACTTCGAAATTCCTTCAGGCACCTGTTGGCCCAGCCGCCAAATATCGACCTGACCAAAGCAGAAAAGATTCTCCTGGACCCCAAGGCGAAGGTCTATCATGGCTGGGCGGAGGGGAAAGCGTATGAACTGTTCAGAGACATTCGTCGCGCAGCCGATCCGAAATTCGTGCCGCTGCTCGTGCGTATCCTGCGAGAAGTTCCCAATGCAATAAAACAGAATTTCTACACATATCGGGAAACGTTTAGCACGTACGCAAGTCTGTTTCCCAATGCGATGAGGAAGGAGTTGACCCGCTGCGGGTTCAAGAGAGAAATCGGTAACATTACGCCCGGCAGCCCTTCTTACGCCGTCAGCACGCTTCTCTGGCCCGTTTTCGGGGTTCCAGGCAATGTGAATCAACTGGAGCAACTGGTCGCAGCCCGTGGTCCTGAATGGATCAAGAAACACCCTCTGTCCAAAAAAATGCTGGCGGAACTGAAGCGGTTCGTGGAGCACTATGTTGCGGACACCATCGGGCCGCGATATCGCTACCTGCACTGGCTCTTTCTGGCTGATCCCGACTCGGCCAATGATCTGCTCACAAAAGCGATCGAGCGCCGGAAACAATACCGCTCAGCCAATATCCGCGCAGGGGTCATCGCGATGGCAATCCGACACGGCCACAAAGGTCTCGTGTCCGAACTGATCCAAACCGTCAACGAGGCAGCAAGGGAGGCAAGGAAGCGGGGTGGTAGTCCTTCTTACTGCTACAAGTTCCTGCTTCTTAGCGGTGACGAGAGGGCTTACCAGATTTATCTCAAGACGCTCGATGCCACCAGGCGATTCCGACAGTGGAAATTTGACAACCGATATCGCTTGGATTACGAGTACCAGGGAATGCTGGCTGGACTTCGCAGGGAACATCCAAAGGAGTATTTCAAGCGGATACTGATCCTGCTGGAATCGGACTCCTATGCCGAGCGGCAGTTTGCACAGGGTGAACTGAGCGGACTTGATATGGAATTTGGTTACCGGGCAAAGGAGATGAAACCGCAACGGGATAAAACGCTCCAAAACCTTCGGCCTATCCTGGTCAAGGTTGCTGCGATGTCAGCCGTACAGCGGCGGCAGTATGTGCTTGGCCGGTACGGAATTCATCTGAAAGGCAAGCCGAACAAGTCGTGGCTGCCAGCCTTGGTTCGGGCGGCGGGCCATTACGACTCAGCCGTTTCGCGCACAGCCCTCAACCTCATCGACGACGTTACGGGCCAAACCGGCGCATTGGCGATCTTTTCGTATCAGTACTACCGGCGAGAACGAATCGCCCGCGCATGGCTTGCGGATCGCGGTTTCAAAGTCGAATAGACAGTAGGGTGTGCAGGTTCTTTTCCCTGCACACGGAATTTCCCATTCACCAATCGCGTGTGCAGGGAACAGAACCTCACGCACCCTACCTGTGCCCGGTAAGCATTCCGCGGGCCGGTTGGCCCACCCTACGACTGTTTACGCCTTTACGATTTTCTTCCGGCCTCGACGGACGCTTTTTGTGGCATTGCGGGTGTCGATTACCATTTGGGCGTTATCGACGATGAACTGGTAATCGTAACTGCTATGGTCCGTAGAGATGAGCACGGCGTCGTAGCGCTTCAGCATTGAGGCCGAGATTTTTTTGGATGTCATCTTCAGGTCATACTCGCGCATCTTGTGCGTTCGCGGCACGTGCGGATCGTTGTAATCGACCTTAGCGCCGCGATATTGCAGCAGTTTAATCAACTCCAGCGACGGGCTTTCGCGTACGTCGTCAACGTCTTTTTTATAGGCCAGGCCCAGAATGAGAATCTTCGCTCCCTTCAGCGCCTTTTCCTGCCAGTTCAGCGCGTACATTAGTTTGTTGATGACGTATTCCGGCATGGAGACGTTGACCTCGCCTGCCAGTTCGATAAATCGCGTCGCCATACCGTACTGGCGCGCTTTCCATGACAGGTAAAACGGGTCGATCGGGATGCAGTGTCCGCCCAGACCCGGACCCGGATAAAAAGCGGTGAAGCCGAACGGCTTGGTCGATGCAGCCCGGACGACTTCCCATACGTCGATGCCCATTCGGTCGAAGAGCATCTTCAGTTCGTTGACCAGGGCGATATTGACGCATCGATAGGTGTTTTCGAGTATTTTTGAGGCCTCTGCCGCTTCGCAACTGGAGACGGGAACGACGGTATCGATCGCCCACTCGTAACACGCTACTGCCGCTGCCAGTGAATCCCTGTCATATCCGCCGACGACCTTGGGGATCGTTTTTGTGGAGTAATCCTCCCGCCCCGGGTCTTCGCGTTCGGGCGAGAATGCAAGGAAGAAATCCTTACCGACCTTAAGCCCTGATTTTTCCAGAATGGGCAGCATTATTTCTTTTGTCGTTCCGGGGTAGGTAGTCGATTCGAGCACGATGAGTTGGTCTTTTCGGAGGTTTTCGGAGATGGCTTCGGCGGTGGCGCGGACATAGGTCATATCGGGCTCGCGCATCTTCGTCAGCGGTGTGGGGACGCATATAAGGATGCAGTCGGGCTCGCCGAGCCGCTTGAAATCCAGCGTGGCGCTGAAGCGCCTCGAGCGGACCATATCGGCGACGACGGTCGAACTGATATGCTCGATATAACTGCGCCCCGCGCGCAGGCTTTTGATTTTAGCGTCGTCAACGTCGAATCCGATGACCTTCGCCCCGGCCCGCGTGAACTCCCGAACAAGTGGAAGCCCCACATATCCAAGCCCCACAACACCGATAACCGCCTTTCCCGAACGAATCTTCTCAATTAGTTTTTGCGACATTTTTAGAGGCTCCTTTTGGGCTTTTGTATGTCGTTAGATACAACGATATCTTACTTGCTCTATGGAATTATTCATCGACCGTTCAGGCTGGGGAATTTATACTGATGCGCGGCGCCGGTGTGGTATGAATAACCTTCTCATCGCCAGGTGGCTTTGAATTGTGCTTCCGAAACGGCTTTTCGTAATCTGACTTCTCCCTCGCGGTCGAGTGTGATGGGTCGTGTCTTGAATCCTTCTGCCAATATTGTCGCGGTTTCCTTTCCTTTGGAAGATCGCATCTGGAACGTTACCGAGGTGCCCACCGAGAGTTCCTGGTGTACGGGTGGTCGGCGATATATCAATCGGCGGGTGGAGATAACCAACCCGGCCATACCGTCTTCAGTTCTCATACGGTTACGGTCCGGGACGTAGGCGACGAATTGTTCTTTTCCTGACGGCCTGAACCATTGTTCCAGGCGGTGTCGAACGACCGTAGGAAGCGCGTCCCAACGGTCTTCTTTGGCTCGTTTGGCGAACTCGACGAACCGGACGAAATCGTGGTGATGTGTCCCGGCGACAGCGGCGAGAAAACTGGCGGCTATCTGAAGGTTGCGTATGTAGAGTCGGCAATGTCCGTGTCCGCTTTCCTGATCGACCTGTATCTGTCCGGAAATCGCCCCGGTACCGCTGCACAGATCGCAGACCCAGTATGGCATCGGAAGATTCGCCGGAGCCGGTACACTGGGCACTTCGGGAAGACGACTGAGCATCTCTTCGCCGATTACTTCGCCGAGTTGTTCCTGCGGGATGGTCAATTTCCCGGCTTGGTGTTCGGCTTCGAGCGAGATGCTGTCTCGCAGCTGCGGTGCGAAGATTATCAGGTGGGCCGACAGGTGCGCTCGTCCGAGGCAGTGGATGCAGACGCGGGGGATAGCGCAGCGGAACCTGGTCTGGCTGAGGTATTCAGCGGGGAATTCGAACATCGCTCCTTGGCGTTCCAGTGAAACCAGCCTCATACGACCCTTCGCGGTTCCGGAGGTACGACTTGAACTGCTACGGGCTTCTTCGGACAACGGCGTGAGCGTGCTGGCACGTTCGTCCAGGCCTTCATTGGGATTGTGCAACCATCCGAAAATCGTGTCTTCGGGGATGGGGGCGTCCATTGGAAGACTGAATGTTTTCCGGCAGAGTCCGCAACGGACAGCGCGATCGCCGATATCGCACGGTAACGACAGTACGCCTCCGCAACTCGGACATTTCACACGTCTGGCCAACATTGTTGTTCTCCCGATGCAATGTAAAATGCGAATATGAAAGGCTTACTCGACTTGGGGCTTCAACCGACTCAACGCCCCTGTAAAAATGCTTACTATGTAGTATAACAGGACAGGGGGTAAATGCGCAAAAAAAAGCCTCCGCAAATACCGATGGGAAAGGTTAGCGAAAGAACCCTCTATATTAAGTGGGCAGTCGCTTACCGGGCACATGGCCCGGCAAAGACGTCACCGCCCCGAATAGGGTTGTCGGTTCTTTCTATAATCACCTTACCCTGTCGCGCACGGCAGAGGCAATTTCAATTTTCATTATACCACAACTTTTGAATATATCGGCACACATCCGGAAAAATATTGAACAAATATATTTTCCCCTCTCGCGAGGTGAGCGACCTTTTTTTCTGGCGGGTTTTAGTTTTGTTTTAGTCCCGTTTTTACGGGACGTTTGATAGTAGCCACGGGCGCAAGCCCGTGGAGAAATAATCCAAATTCCCCAGAGTCCCATCGGGACGATTGAATGGTTTTCACTGTGCGTTCAATCGCCCCGATGGGGCTCTTGATTAAGCAAACCCTTTTCCACGGGCTTGCGCCCGTGGCTACTATCAAACGTCCCGATGGGACTAATAAATATACATAGCCGAAACCGCCAATAAACCACGGTTGAAACTATGGTCTAACACACGACGGAGACAAAGCTTAAAACCCGCCAGAAAAAAAGGTCGCTCACATGCAATTCGACGGTTTTGCACGTATTCGGAACGGTAAAATTGGTATAAAAGGCGGATTACATTGAATTGCTTTCGGGAAATCAGACCCGGTTCCAAAATGGTTTGCCTTGGGTAACTTTTCGGTCCGAAACGGAACGAAACGGAACAATTCGGAACGAAACGGAACGATTGGGAACGATTCGGAACGAATGGGAACGATTGGGAACAATTCGGAACGATTGGGAACAAAGGCAAAATCCATAAGTGCTTGGCGTGCAAGCAGTTGCGGTTTTGGAGGTCGTTTTTTCGTCCATTTTAAAAAATCCGTCTTTACCTATCTTGCCTAAACGACCCAGAGTACCATTGTGGACCCTCGGTCCCGTGGGGATTGCGGATTGCGGATTGCGGATTCTTCGGTATGCCGGTCGTTTTTTGTTTTTCACGGTAATCCCCCCGGGACCGAGGGTCC
>JAUVIQ010000234.1 GCA_030592655.1 Planctomycetales bacterium
GCAATCCGTACCTGGCGTTCTCAGCCATGACAATGGCTGCCATTGACGGGATCAAAAACGAAATCGACCCCGGCGACCCCATCGACAAGGACATCTTCCACCTCAGCGCCGACGAGTATGCCAAAATCGCCTCGGCGCCTGCCGATCTGGACGCTGCTCTGAACGCCCTGGAAGCAGATCACCAATACCTGCTGGAAGGCGACGTCTTCACCGACGACGTGATTTATTATTGGATGAAGTACAAACGCGAGAACGAGGTCGATGCGCTGCGACAAAGACCACACCCGTTCGAATTCTGCATGTATTTCGATTTGTAACCGATGGGGTGCCATTCCTTCACGCGAAGCGGGTAGGCATGTTTACGCCTTCCGCTGCGCTCCAGGCGAAAACATGGCACCCGACGCAATTGGCAATTGAAAATCACCAGGTGTATTCAACCGTGTACGTTACCACCGTTTCACCCTCTGCCTTAACCGGCACGTCCCATGCGACAGTTCGGGAGTCGAGTCTTCCGTTCTCACCCGCGCGCTGCTTCGGGTGCGACTCTGCCGTTATCGTCCAGTTCTTGCAGCGGTACAGCGGCTCCTTGACCCGGACGATAATGTCGGTCTTCTTGTGGTTGCGGATTTTAATCTCGATGACCTCTTTCGACCAATGCGGGCGGGTCTGGTATTCTTTCTGCTTCCGCTCGCCTACCACGTCGAAGGCGTTGCCGATCTTCAGCGAAAGTTTCTCGTCCTTCGGCGTATGGTCGATTCTTTCTTCGCCGATGAATTCCAATGCCTTGTCTTCGGGGTCTTGTTTATAGACGCGAATCTTGCCGGCTGGGAGGGGCATACCCAGTTTGTTCTTTTTGGCGTTTTGGAACTCGATGAAGACATTGACCTTCTTGTAGGACGTCAGACCATAGGATTGGTTGGTATATCGCCCACCCCAGTGCCAGCGGCGCTGACCCATCGGGTCGTAGAGATATTTCTTCTCAATCTTCAGGCCGCGGGCGGGCGTGAACATCTCCAATTGCTTGGTCTCGTTGTCCGCCACCGTCGAAGGCCTCGGCAGAGTGTACATGTGGTACTCGAAGAAGGCCTTTTCGCGCATCGGCTCTGCCCCGCCCCTGCTCCTGCCCTTGGCGACACGCCCACTATAGTCTCGTGCCGGCGGCCTGACGCGGCGGACATCGCCGGCGATGAATTTCAACTTGGCGTCCTTGTAAGTCTTGCCGGACGCGTTATTTACGCTGACCCACCCGGACAAGTCGGCAGTGGCGTCGTCGCCGCCGAGGACAAGGACGTACTCTGCGTGCCATCCCAGGCCTGTGGTCTGATACGTTACCTCGCACGTGTGCTTTCCGGGCTTTCTCGTAGCGACCAGCCAGAGTAGCGTCGGGCGCGTCAACAGCCCGCCGGGCAGCGCGCCGAAGCGGATGTCCCGCACGTTGTCTGCCCGCTGGACCATTATAATCCCGCCTTTTCTGCTCCGCAGCACCAGTTGCCCGGCGTCGAACGAAAGCAGCGTCCCGGAGTAGGTCTGCTTCTCGCAGATGACCTCGATGGGCTTGTCGATGTACTTGTGCAGCAGTTTGTTGGCGGAAACGAGGTCGTACTGGTAATTCTGCTCCAGCAGTTTGGCCTTTGCATCGGTGAGGCTCTTGAAGTGTACGGTGGTCGCGTCGATCAGTCTGGCGACGTCCTTGAACTTGACGTTTCCGTCAGCCCCGATATCGAGGTTGCGGATTTCTCGCACGACGCCGTACCCGCCGTTATAGACGGTCAGCGCAACGCTTTCTTTTTCCGCCGCCGCTACCGGCAGCACCATCACACAAATCAATCCCATCACAATCCAATTCTTCGTGTTCATCTTCGTACTCCTTTTCTATTTCGCCTTTCGCAGGCTTTCTGTCGTAGCATGGCCGTCTCGGCCATGTTTTTTTCTCACGGGCGAGACGCCCGTGCTACGTCCCACGGCGATTTCAATCCGCCGCCGATGCGGGGGTTGTGTTTGTATTCGAAGATTATCTTCTCTGCCGAGTTCGCCTTGACGGGGACCTCGACTTCCCAAACGCCGACCTCCCGTATATGCCAGGGGTAGTCCTTGCCGTCCTTTGTACACCTGGCCCAGTACGTAGTTTTCGGGCGGCGCATGATTATTGTAATCGTTACGTCGTGGCTCTTATGGTTCCGCAGGTCATATTGCCACGTGAAATAGCCATAGCCGCCGTGAGAAGGCATGGTCGTAATGCGCCGAAGCGATTTCAATTCTTTGGCCGAACATACGATGTCGAATGCGTATCCCCACGGCAGGCGGATTTTCTCGTCCTTCGGCGTGTGGTCTATCGAAGTCTTTGCAACGTAAGTGCTTACGCCGGTCGGGTCGGGTGCGTAAAGTCGGATGACGCCTTTGGGCAGCGGCTTGCCCAAGCCGTTTTCTTTGGAATTTTTGAATTCGCTGACGACACGAGCAGCCGTTTTGTTGAAGTTCTCGTCGAAAACATATCCGCGCTTCATCTTAATGCCGCTGCCGGAGATAAGTTCTATCTGCTTTGTCTCTGCAGAGCGGATCGTCGTCGGGCGTCCCAGCGTGTAAAGATGATATTCAAAGAATGACTTCTCCTTAAACTCCGGCCCGCCGCCGCCTGATTCGTCCGCTTTATCATCCATCTCCCACTGGCCATAATGGACAGTCGGCGGTTTGATGAGGTTCACATCCCCTGCCATTAGTTTTAGTTCTGCGTTTTCGTAAGTTACGCCGGAGTTGTTGGTTACGGTGGCGTATCCGACGAGGTCGGCGGTGTCGATAATTGCGGGGTTACCCGCTCCCTTCCGGTCGCGGCTAGCCGCGACCGGTAGGAAGCGGGCTACTTTGACGGCAGGTTTGAGTTTCAGGATATAATCGACCCGCCAGGTCAGACCAGCGGTCAGATACGCGACCTCGAATTGCTGTTTCGCAGCCGCTTGGTTCCTGAGTTGCCACATCAGTGCCGGTTTGCTCAACAGACCTGCGGGCAACTTCTCAAACGCTATGGACTTGACCATACTGCGTGAAACATTCCTCGGACCTTCGCCCTTCGGTTGAATAACCAGCGTGCTACCGTCAAAACTCAACAGCACGCCGCTTGCTGTTTCGCCCTTCTTAAAAGTGATGGTGATATTTTTATCAACGTATCGCTTCATCACCGCCGATGCCGACGCGAGGTCGTATTGGTAGTTTTGTTCGAGAATTGTCAGACCGTCCGGGTCGTCGAGGCTTCGAAGGCGGACGGTATCGGGCAGGATACCGGCCGGTACGTCGGTGAAGCGAACGCTCGTAACGCCCTTCTTAATGTTTCGGACGACACGCTTATCCCGCACCAGCGCCAGGCCCCGCCAGCCACCGCCCATGTGCCTGTAAAAGGTCTGCGCGTCCGACGGGGGAACGTTCCTCATCTGGACTTCCATCTGTCCAGGCCACTGCTGGAACCGAGGATAGTGTCCAGGCCAGTTTTCCGGCGTCGAAAGGATCGTCAGCGAGACGTTGAGGCGTTTGATTTCGAGCGGTCCTCCGGCGATTGCTTTTTCGGTGGTTTCTTCCTGGAACATCCAGATTCCAGCCGCGATGAGGATCGCAGCGGCAACGCCCGCGACGCCGAGGAAGAAGCGTCGGTATGAACGAACCACAGGTTTTAAACCTTTCGGTTCGCCGGCGCGATAGGTTACAAGCGCCGACCGCGCCAGTTGGAGTTTTTCGTATTCCTCCCGACAATTCTGACATTGGAGAATATGCTCGCCGACTGCGCGGGCGTCGTCGCCGATCAGTTCGTCGTACACAAGGTCAATCAATTTTTCGCGGGTCTGTTCGCAGTTCATCTTTCAGACTCCGGGCTAAAAGGTTTAAGTTCATCAGCCAGTTTTAATAGTGCGTATCGCACGCGACTCTTGGCTGTGGCGATTGGTATTTCCAGCACTTCGGCGATTCGGGTGAACGTCAGCCCTTCACTTTCACGCAACGACAAGGCCTCTCGCTGCTCATCAGGCAGGCGGTCAAGCGCCCCAGCCACCGCGACGGCCAATTCGCCCCGATGGGCCGACAGCGGCGGCGAGGCTGATACCGTTGCCTGATATTGTTCGTTCATCGTTTCTTCCCTGGGCCTGCGACGCCTGCTGCGAAGCCGGTCCAGCCACTCGTTGCGTGCAATTGTGAATATCCACGTTTTCGCATCGGCTTTACCGTCGAAACTCGC
>JAUVIQ010000157.1 GCA_030592655.1 Planctomycetales bacterium
CGTCAAGAGGGTCCAGACGGTCATGCCGTCCCATATCCATCCGATAGTCGTCGGTTCAACCGTCCTGTACCGCTGCGCCGAGGGCCTCGTCGCCCGCGACCTGTTGACCGGACGGAGACTATGGGAGCCCCCGTCTTTCGACCTGTACCGGACCTGCCCGCAACGTCGCCACCTGGGTGGCTCCTTCCCCCTCGCCTTGATCGTGGATGACCATGGTCACTGGACGCTGACGGCGGGGGATGGGAAGGTCTTTGCCGTAGGCGGGTTTTTGCTGGTCGAGCCACCGGATGCAATAAAATCGACAAGGCGCGGCCCGATCGTCCGGGGCGTCGAGACCTCCGTACTGGCAGCCTTTTCGCCGGCGGATCAAGGTCGGCTTCTCTGGCAGGTCGGTCAGGGCGAAGGCCGGACTAACCTGCTTCGCGGCGGGAAGTTCCTCTCTGCCCCGACCTATAACGCCGGTCGCGTGTACGTCGTCGTTGACTACAGGAACGCCCATTACATAGTGTGCCTTAATTCCGAGAACGGTCGGTTGGTCTGGGAGGCGAGGATCGGTCAAATGCCTGCGCTGGCGTCGCGGGGAAACAGTTATCAAGGCTATCAGTATAGTCAGGGCAGTCCGCCGGCGGTCGCGGAAGGGCGTGTCTTCATCACCACCAACGCCGGTATAGTAGCCGCATTTGAGGCAGGGACGGGTCAGCCGCTGTGGGCATACCAGTACGACAGCAACGTCAATCGGCGGTGGAGCAGCAAGCTTCGCCGATCCGCACGTCCCCCATCTTATCCGCCCAATCCCATCGTGGTTACCAAAGGCATGGCAATTTGCCTGCCCGCCGACGGTAAAGAGGTCCTAGCCCTGCGGACCGATACCGGAAAGTTGGACTGGAGCATCGACCGTCGAGGCCTGCGTAACCTGACCGTCGTGGACAGTTCGCGCCTGCTGCTGTCCGGCGACGGCATCGTCATTGTCGATGCGGCGACGGGCAAGGAGGTCTGGACGGCCAAGGATGTCAGCGGCGTCCACGGCCGGCCTGCTGTTACGACCGACGCGATTCTGGCGTCGGGAAAAGGGGAGATTATTCGCGTATCGCTGAAGGATTTCTCCGTTACTCGCCTTCCGGTCAAACAGCCCGATGCGATCCTGGGAAACCTGATCTGCGTAGATGGCAAACTCATCGCCGCCAACGCCGCCGGCGTCTCGGCTTATTTCCCCAAGTCCCAATAGAGGTTCTACCTGACTACTGGCTACCGACTACCGCTTCACCTGGAACGGACCTTTGGGTTTTTTGGGCTTTTGGCCTCGGAAACGCTTTCCGGGCATTGATACGGTGGTTTCGACGGCGGCTTGGGCGGCTTCTTTCTCGCGGATGTGCTTGCGGATGATGTACTGTTCGAGCAGGCCCGCGAACGTCGAGGTCATAAAGTACAACGTCAGACCGGAAGGAGCATTGTAGAAGAACACCAGCATCATTCCCGGCATCATGTACTTCATCATCGTCTGCGAACTTTGCTGCTGCGGAGAGGCAGACGCTCCGCTCATTTGCGGGTTCATCTTCATCTGCAAAAACATCACCACGCACAACAGAAGAGGCAGAAGGTTGAACCCCGTAATCGGACCTATCATCGAACCGAGCAGTGGGATATTAATGCCACCGCCGCCGAAGGGTAACAGCCCGTCCGGTGCGGCAAGGTCTATAATCCACACCGGCAGAAAGGCTGCATGTCGCAGTTCCACCGAGGCGTTGATGCTCGTCCACAGTGCTATCAGTATCGGCATCTGGACAAGCATCGGAAGGCAACCCAGGATAGGCGTCGCGCCCTGGGTCTTGTACAACTTCATCATCTCTTCGTTCAGTTTGGCTTTATCGTTTGCGTATTTCTTTTTGACCTTTTCCATTTCAGGGGCGAGTTTCTGCATCCGCATCATTGAGACCTGCTGCTTTTTCATCAGCGGATGCAGGCAGATTCGCACGAGTATCACCAGCAGGATAATCGCCACACCGTAATTGTGGAATGCTATACTGTTTTTGAAGAAATCCAGAAGCCACATCATTTTGAGCGACAACCATTCAAAGGCGCACATCGTGCAGCATGAGCGGAAATGCATCGTACTGGCGTAACCCAGATCGCGGTACAACGGCGTATCGTCGAACAGGCTTCGCTTCTTGGGGCCCGCGAATAAATCCAGACGGACATCCGTGCTGCCGCCCGGTTCAAGTTCGTATGGGCCTAGATTCATCCCGGCAAGGAATGTTTTCGATTTGCCGGTCTCGTCCAGCGCCACACCGAAAAAGGACGCTTCTGTCTCCGGTGCGGTGAGTTTCCCGGACTCTTTGGGGACAATATACGTCAGGGCGGCGAAAAACTTGTTGGTCTGCCCGATCCACATGACCGGCTCGGATGAGTCGCTGCTACCATATTCCTTAGCGTCCTTTTCCTCAGCGTCTTTAGTCCACGGGGACATATCTTCGAGTTCTTTAACCGCGAGATTTTCAACCTTCGCTTTGCCGTCCTCGTATCGCCCGTAAGCCAATGTGCGATTATCGCTGCGAATGTCTTCCCTCGAGACACCTGTGGCTGAATACTGCATCAGGGAAAACTTGACCTTGGAGTCTTTGCGGAGGTTTTGGGCCTCAATGCGAACATCTATCGAATAATCATCAACTTTAAGCGTGTACGTCTTTTTCAACAGCAGAAACGGTTCTTTATTTCGGTCAATCCAGGCGGAGAATGTAACGCTCTGGCTTTGGACTTTGCCTTCGGAGTTTTTCTCCGTCAGCACCTCCCCCACCTCCCATCTGGGACCTGATAGGTCCAGCTGAACCTGCTCTTTGCCATCGGTAATTGTGATTCGCCGCGTCGCCAGCGGATAGAACTTCCGCTTGCCGACGATGACGGGGCGCACCAACGTGTAGAAACCTTCGAGTTTGGGATCCTTATCTACAGCCTGAAGATACGCCTGGTGGTTCTTTTCCCGTTTATATCTTCGTTTGTCGGCGACCGTGGCGAAATCATCCGTCAGTTTGATTGTTTCGACGGCAGCACCCAGACCGGTCAGTTTGACCTGGAATTTGAAACCTTGTGTCTTATCGGTTGAGCCGAGAACAACTTCCCTGACGGGTTCATCAATAATAGTAACGGGCCAGGTGGTTTTTCCCGAACCGACCGGCTTGGTCGCGGTCGGCGAGTCGGTTTCGCTCGTTTTTGTCTCTGCCGGCGCGGTTGTTGTCGCCGTGGCCGGTGCAGATGTCGGCGCTGTGGCGGTCGGTGCGGTGGTCGGCTGGGGCTGCAGCGCCTTGTTTTGCATATACATCATCACCATCAACAGACCGGCGATAAACAACAGAGCAATTAAAAGGATGTTTCGAGGTTTCACGTTTTTTTACCTTCCCTCGCGGAGGCGATTTCCGAGATAGTTATCCAGTTCCCTGACAGCGTGGACCTTCGCTATCGTCGCCTCCACGTCATAAGCGACACGAATAAAAGTTATCCGGCGATCCTGGAGAATTACATATGCGGCGCGGGTATCGCGGTCTCTGGGCTGGCCGACGGAACCGACGTTAATCATAGCCTTGTGATCGTCCATTTCATAGACCCCGCCGATTTCATCGGGGCTGTAGAAATCGGGGGTCGGAAGGAATACGCCCGGTACGTGGGCGTGACCTATCAGGCAGAGGTTTTCGAACCGATCGAACAGACCATTGATCTTGTTCGGCGCGTTGTAAATGTCGTCGGGAAAAACGTATTCGTTAATCGGGCGACGCGGTGAACCGTGAACCAGCACCACCTGGCCGACAGGACTCTCGTCGTCCTTTAGAACGCGCTTCACAGGCAGGGAGCCGAGAAACTCCCATCGTCGAGCGCGGACGACTTTGTCAGGCTCGGCCTCCAGCACGCTGCGGGTCCAGTAACACGCGCCTTCAGCCCCGAAATTGAAATTACTCGGTTCATACATTACCGCGAAATCGTGATTACCCATCAGCGTAACCCGGCAGCGCTGAAGCACCAGGTCAAGACATTCCGCCGGCTGCGGGCCGTAACCCACAACATCGCCCAGGCAGACGATATGAGAGACCTTCCGTGCGGATATGTCATCCAAAACCGCCGTGAGGGCTTCAAGGTTTCCGTGAATGTCGCTTATAACCGCTATCGGTTCCATTGTTCCATTCTTCCAGATACGATATGCTATGTCCTCTAAACGGTAGTTGTCAAACAGCGTTTCAGAGGGACCAGGGGAAAGACCGGAATACCGGAATACCGTGAAAAACAAAAAGCAACCGGATTACCAATTACCAATTACGGAGTACTACACATTGGATGCGAGGATATTTGATTTCGACGGCGTGGTGGTGGATTCAGAGCCGATTCACTTGGCGGGTTTTCGTGAGGTGCTCGCCGGGCGTGGGATCGAACTGACCAGCGAGGACTATTACAGCAAATACCTCGGCTTCGACGACCATGACTGCTTCGCAGCCGTGATGGCTGACAACAGCCACCGGGTGAACGAGCAGGAAATTGCCGCAATGACAGCCGAGAAGACGCTCCTGGTCCAAAAGGCAATCACCGAATCGATCCGCCCGCTGCCCGGCGCAATTGAACTGATGCGCGCCGCCCACCAGGCCGGTGCCGCTCTGGCCATCTGCTCGGGCGCATTGCGGGAAGAGATTTTACTGGCGGGGAAAACCGTCGGAGCGATTGAACTGGTCGAGGTAGTTGTCTCGGCTGAAGACGTCCAGGCCGGTAAGCCCGACCCGGAAGGATATGTCCTGGCGTTAAAATTGCTGAACGAGAAACTATCTCAATCAATTCCCCCATCCGGCGTTTGGGTCGTCGAGGACTCCCCCGCCGGCGTCCAGGCCGGTAAAGACGCGGGAATGAACGTCCTGGCCGTTACGAACTCCTACAACCGAGACGCCCTCGCCGCCGCCGACCGCATCGTCGATTCACTAACCGAAATAACCCCGGTAGATTTGGACCAGTCGAAGGAGAAGAAAAAGTAGAATATTCCCTTTACTTCATCGCTTGATGCAGTCGCCGGGCTAGACCACCGACGGGGTCGAGTACTACTGAACTATCCTTTTCTGTAGAAACTACGCGTTCTACCTTATAGGCATTCGGGAAGAACTTTTTCTTCAACTGCTCCACGGACGTGTAAGGTCCGCCTTTAGTCTTCTTTTTTGCCATTGGCACCCTTCTTAAAATACGTTTCACAAAACAGCGGGTTGAGTTCCCGGCTGAAATAGTGCTTGCGATTGATCCAGATAAACCCATCACCCTTTGATATTATAGCAACATCAATCGGACCTCCAACCGTTTCTTCTTGATCGCTGGCCACCTTTCGTTTTAGCGCCGTAAGGCTGACCAGCGCTTCGGCTATCGCGGGAAGTTCCGTCTTTGGTAGTGCTTCAATGGTATTAAGAATCGGACCAACGGAAATCTTTCTTTGCCAAATCCTGATCGAATCGTAATGTTGTTGAATTAATTTGTCAATTTCCTTTTGTAAAGCCTCTTTTAGTCCCGCAGGCTCTCTTTTGAGATGGCCTTTTAACGCGCTTACAATCGCTTCTTGGAAGCCCTGCAGCTCCTCCTTCCATAGTTCCTCGGAACGATGGACGTAGTTCCAGCTTGCCTCCTTTACGAATGCCTCTACCACATCTCTTTGCGCAAATGGGATAATGGCGGCCGTGTTCCCCGAATCAATTCTCGTGCTGTTTTCTTCTTCATGACTATACTTCAGTCTATCGGCAACTAGGCAGTCTATCAAAAATGATTTAATGGCAGGAAAGGTGTCGTTTGCACCAAATCCCGCCACGACTACGCCGCTTCGTTGAATGAAGTGTTGGCGATAAAATGCATTCCCGATTATAAGTTCGAGTCGAGGGGCGGAGACTTTGGAGAAAGGAAATTTCTCAAATACGTCTTTCTTGGCCTCGGCGATTTGGTTCTTGTAGCGTTTTACTACAATTTCGGGATGGTTCTTCGGTAGATGAGGTAAAGGCTCCATTTGGGCCCATCGTTCGAGCTCTTTCTCGATACAGTTGTCGGCTATCGCGGCAACCTGCGAATCCGTCTTGAGTTCACCTTTCTTAATCTTCTCCTCAGCAAGTTCCATTATCTCCTCCCTGATAACAGAGAACCCCAAGCAAGCAATACTGCGTACATACTGTTGCTGAATTTCTTCGGGAATGAGGGGATGGGATTTATCCAAGTACTTCACAAATTCATCGGCGTGATCTTCGAGTCGATCATATGATTTGTCTCCTAATTGCTCTCGATAATGCTTGATAATTGTTTCCCACGGAACCCCCGTAAGTTCCACACCCCCATAAATCATGATTCCAACGGGGTGATATTTGGATAATGTGAATAATTTGCTCGCAGAATTGTACACCTTTGTAGGGTATCCCGGAACGCTTACGGTAACAGCGCTGTCTGCGGCCAAAGCAACTGCTGATTTGTTTAGGATAGCGATTTCCGCAGTCATGTTAATCCTTTCTCGCACCACGCTGAATATATCTGCTATTCCCAAGACGTCAAGGCAAATCACAACGAACCGGCAGAACTCGCCGCTTTGTACCCGAAAGTCTTGTTGCAATGCTCGTGCGTTTCACAATTCCGGGAACGCCATACCAAACTGCCGGAATTGCCGGTTCTTCGCTCATTCTCCTGCTGGTTTTTCGGTTGTCGCCGGTTTTGTCGTCGGTTGGGGCAGTTTGATTTTTATGGTCCTTCCGCGAGTCATGCGCTTGACCAACAGCTGCAATTCGGTCTGGTCCTTGATGAGTTTTTCAAATTCATCAGCGCCGGTAACCTCTTTACCGTTGACGTGCGTGATGATCTCATACGGTTTCAGTCCTGAAACCGACGCCTTCGACCCCGGTTCGATTTTCGAGACGATCACACCGGCATCGCCGGGCTTCTTCTGGAAGTACCGTCGCAGTTCATAAGTGAGGTTTCGGACGGTCAGACCCAGCGGCTTGGACTTATGCCGCTTTGCAGTATCGTAATGCGGCGGGCTGACGATAACCTTGAAGTCCTTTTTGACGATTTTACCGTCGATGAAGAACTCGACCTTATATTTCTTCCCGAATCCCATGTCGGTCAGCGCCCTGGTGGTGTTATTTTCGCGGCTTGGCCAAGGTCTGGAGATGCGGTCGTAATACTGTTCGGGAACTGTGTCGAGCTTGTCCCACGGGAACGCCCTTCCGGCGAAAGCATACGCATCCACCTGCACCTCTATGGGTTTAGGCTGGTCCTCGCCGTGTATTCGCAGCATGATAACCCCGGCCTTGATACCCGCCTTGTCGGCCGGTGAACCGGGATAGACATACGAAACCAATGCCCCTGTACTCCCGTCGTTGGTCAGCTCGGAAACGTTGTTACTTCTGGCCAGTTCCCTGTTGAGTCCCTGGAGTTCCACGCCCAACCATGCGAGGCGGTTTTCTTCTTCCTCGGTCAGCGGAACGTTCGTAAC
>JAUVIQ010000236.1 GCA_030592655.1 Planctomycetales bacterium
AACTCATAACCTTCCCGCTCGAAAAGGAAATCAGTTCTCTCGACGAGGTGGATGTCGTCCGCTCCACAACATGGACCGGACAGTCCGTCATCTACGTGGAACTGCTGGACGAGATTGACGTCGATAAGATTCAGGAGACGTGGGAGAAAGTCCGGGCCAGGGTCGATAAGGTCCGCCCCATCCTTCCGGCAGGCGCTGGGGATCCGGTGGTCAACGACACTTTCGGCGATACGTCGATCATGCTGCTGGCTATTCACGAGAAGCCGGGTACAGGCGACAGGCATTACTCGATGCGCGACCTGGAAATCATTGCCGACGGTATCCATGAGAAGATATCCCTGCTGGAAGCTGTCGCCAAGGCCGAAATTCACGGCGTCCAGCCGGAGGTTATCTACCTGGAGACCACCCGTGGAAACTGGGCCAATCTTGACATGAAGATGTCGCAACTCGAATCGCTGCTTCAGGCTCGCAACATCTACACCACCGGAGGAAGTATCGAGACGGACCGCACCCGTTTCGGCGTGCTGCCGACCGGCGAGTTCGACGCCGTTGCGCAAATCGAATCCATCGTCATCAGCCGCGACGCGTCAGGAGCCCCGATATATCTCAAAGACCTCGGCATCCGAGTTCGGCGCGGCTACCAGGATCCGCCGCCCGTCCGTGCACGCTTCGGAGACACCAAGGGCAACATGCCCTGCGTTGTTGTTTCCTTCACAATAAAGAGCGGGTACAAGGTTACCGATCTCGGACCACAGGTTACCCAACTTATCGAAGACCTTCAGCAAACCGGGAAAGTCATCCCCCCTGATATCGCCGTTGATGTCGTGTTCGACGAGGCGGTCTTCGTCAATGATAAGATTGCCTCGTTCACAACCAACGTCGGCCAGGCGATAGTAATCGTAGTCATCATTGCGCTGATTATGGCCGGTTTGAGACAGGCGACCGTTATGGCGGCTGCGATCCCGTTTGTAATGGTAATCTCCATCGGCATCTTCGCGATGATCGGGGTGGACCTGGAGCAGATGTCGATCGCCAGTATGATTATCGCGCTGGGCATGCTGGTCGATAATGCCGTTGTCGTCAGCGACAACATAGGTCGCCTTCAACGCGAGGGTTACAGCCGCTTCGAATCCGTTGCAAAGGGCGTCGAACAGGTCCAGGGTTCCCTCCTGATGGGGACGCTGACAACCGTGTTCGCCTTTCTGCCGATGGCGTTCTTCCTGGAAGGGGCGGGGGGGGAGTATGTTTTTTCCATTCCGGCTGTCGTATCAATCACGCTGCTGACAAGTTTAGTGCTGGCACTGACGGTAACATCACTGATGGCCTATTGGATTATCCGCCCTCCGAAGAAGGGTCAGGCCGAATCCAAGTCGCCCCTCGCCAAGGTTGGCGATCTGTTCAATCGCCTGCTGAGAAGAAAGACGGCCTCCGGTCCGTCCATGCTGGATAGATACGCGTCACTGGTCCGAGGTTGCCTTGCCGCCAAACCGCTGGTGCTGCTGATTGTGGCAGGTCTGCTCGTCGGCGCGGTAATGTTGCCTGTCGGGTCGCAGTTCTTCCCGGACGACATTCGTGACATACTCTACATTGACATCTGGTTGCCGGAGGGAACATCTGTCGAAACGACTAATCGGGCTTCGCGCCAGGTAGGGCAGATTCTTCAGGACCTCTCCCCGATAGATCACGACGGGAAGAGTGTCGAACGGCTCCGGAGTTACTATGCTTCCATCGGCGGTTCCGGGCCTCGGTTCGCTCTGGGGGTGAACCCGAAGCCGCAGCAGACCAACTTCGCTCAGATCATCGTTCGGACGACCGACCCGTTGCTGACGGATAAGTATATCGCTGACATTCGCGCTGCCGCGGAGAAGGTTGTGCCCGGGGCGCGTGTGATTCCCCGCAACCTTGTGCTCGGGCCCTCGACGGACGCCCCGATCGGTATTCGGATATTCGGCACCAGTTCCACCGATCCTGGTTTTGCCGACGATGCGGAACTTCGCCGACAGGCGGCGAAATTCAAGAAACTACTGGCCTCAATCGACGGTATATGGGACGTCCACGACGTTTGGGGTGATATCGGATATCGGTTCGACGTTGACATCGACTCCGACAAGGCCAACCTGGCCGGCGTAACCAACGTATCGGTGGCTGACTCGTTCAGAGCCTACTATTCCGGACACTACCTTACGACATATCGCGAGGTTGACCATACCATTCCGGTGTACTTCCGGCTTCCACCTGATGAGCGAGGCAAAATCCTCGACAGCCGAACAATTTTTGTCCAGGGCGCTGCCGGCAAACTGCCCGTTGATAGTATCGCTGAGACGAAGCCCAGGCGCATAACAACGAAAATCGAACGGCGCGACAAAAACCGGATGATTGAAGTTCGGGCGCGCGTCGAGAGCGACCTGCTGGCCAACGATGTCCTGGCTGATGCCATGCCTCAAATCGACGAACTCGTAGCATCGCTGCCGCCGGGGTACTACTACGAAATCGGCGGCGAACAGGAAAATACCAACGACTCGCAGGACGATATAGCAGCAGTGTTCGGGGTGGGCGCTGTACTTATCATCTTGCTGCTCATTGTTCAGTACAACAGTTTCGTCAAGCCGTTCGTGGTTCTGCTGACGGTGCCGATGGGCGCTATCGGCGCGTTCTTCGGGCTGTGGGTTACAGGAAATCCACTCGGTTTCATGCCATTGCTGGGCCTGGTATCTCTGGCCGGTATTGTGGTCAACTCCGGAATTCTGTACGTGGAGTTCGCCGACACCTTAATTCTCCGGAAACTCCTTGCCGGCGAAGGTCTCGCAAAACCCGGCGAGAAGAGTTGCAACGGTTTGAACCGCGAGACTTTTCGCCAGTGCCTTGCCGAAGCGGGTAAAATCCGCCTGCTTCCGATTGTCCTGACCGCCAGCACCACGATCGGCGGACTGCTTACTCTGGCGTTTTTCGGAGGACCGATGTGGGAAGGCATGGCCTACCTGTTAATCTTCGGCCTGGCCGCGGCGACGGTGCTGACCCTCCTGGTGCTTCCGACAATCTACGCCGCTACCGTAGAATATCTAGGCGTGAAACTCGTGCCGATTCCGACTAAAGACAATGACGAGCAATCGGACAAGGACAACCGGACTGCTTCCGATTAATTTGATCGCAACGGAAGGTGGACAGCGTTTTGGGAGAGATGAATATGACCGATGACAAATCACTACCTGTCGGCAAGCGGCACCGGGGTCGGCCTATATTCCTGATGATCAGCCTGTTCCTGCTGCTGGTGCTGTATCCGGTCTCCGAGTACTTTCCGTGGGGTGGGATAATGATCCTACTTGGTTTCTCGCTGATGTTGATTTCCGCGGCGTGGGCGATTCACTCCAATCGACGAGTGCTTATCGTCGCCTCTGTACTCGGGTTGGGGTGGGTGGTGCTGACGTGGCTGGGGGCGAGGATGCAACTCCCTGATAGTCTGGACGTAGTGAAGTACGTTTCGCTGACCGTTTTTATCCTGTTAGTCCTGGGCATGATGGTTCTGTCGATCATGCGAACGAAGCATGTTACGGGTAACACGATATGTCGGGCGGTGTCGGCCTACCTGTTGATAGGGATAGCATGGTTTGTGATGTACTCGCTGATTCTGAAATATGACAGCACCGCGTTCAGTCTCAACACTGCCGCCGGTATCAAGGATGTATCACTTACCGCAAGTGACCTGCTATACGTAAGTTTCTGCACGCTGACGACACTCGGCTATGGCGATATTACCCCTGCTTCGCCCTTGGCGCAGGGTCTGGCGATGCTCGAAGCGACCATCGGGCCGCTGTACCTGGCTATCCTGATCGCCAGACTGGTAGCACTCTATACACGAGAGAAACTGTCCGACTGATAGCGCACAACACCGTGGACTTTTTCGATGCCTGGATTTACCGAGCGTTCTTGCGAAACAAAACACAAAGTATTATTATCGAGACATGAGCGCCCGGCAGATAAAATGCCTGGGGTAACGACGATATGGCAGCGGACCTACAGAAAATCATTCGATTCGCCTTCGAGAACGGAGCCTCGGACGTACACCTTCAGGCGGACGCTCCTCCGATGATGCGGATTTCCGGGCAGATGCGCTCGGCGAAGGCTGACCCGTTGACGGACGAGCAGA
>JAUVIQ010000104.1 GCA_030592655.1 Planctomycetales bacterium
ATGGATTATCCCGCCATTCCCTTGAAACCCATAAACGCCAGCGCCATCAGCCCAGCCGTTATCAACGTTATTCCCGGACCTTTGAGCGGTTCGGGTATGTCGGCGGTTTCGAGTTCTTCGCGTATGCCGGCCATCAGGACGATTGCCAATGTAAATCCGATCCCGCCGAAGAAACTATAGACCAGTGCGAAGAGGAAGTTGTCCGTCAGTTCCGGGCTTTTTGCGATGGTCAGGCAGGCGAAGAGTATCGCGCAGTTCGTCGTAATCAACGGCAGAAACACGCCAAGCGCCTTGTACAAAGCCGGCGCGAACCGGCGAACGTACATTTCGACCAGTTGCACCATCCCGGCAATGACGAAAATGAAGATTATGTACTGGAGGAAGAGCATGTCCTTGACGACCTTACTTCCGGCGATGGAATTGACCGCGTTGACCAGCGCGCTGCCCTCGACCAGGGCGAAATGGCTTATCAACCAGGTCGCAGAACCCGCGATGGTAATAACGAACGTTACGGCACAGCCCATGCCGAATGCGGTATCAATCCGTCGGGATACGCCCAGGAACGGGCAAATCCCCACGAAATTAATCAGCACCAGGTTATTAATGACAGCCGTCGCCAGTGCGATAAACAATATGTCAGTTACAACGCCCATTTTCTTCTCGGTATTCCGGTATTTCGGTATTCCGGCCTCACGGTTTTTTCCTCATCGAGAACCAGTTCACCAGTCCTATCAGCAGGCCCAGTGTTATGAACGCCCCTGCCGGGCCTTGCATCACCGCCCAGTTGGGCCACCACATCGGCATGATGCGGACGGACTCAAAGATCATTCCGGTGGCGAGGATTTCACGGATAACGGCGATACTGGTCAGGCCGACAAGGAATCCCACCGATTGGCCTTCCGCGTCGGAAATCGCCACGCCCACCGACTGCTGCGACGCGCAAACCTCGCATCGGCAGATAATTATGCAGTTGACGATAATCAGCGGAATATATGATCCAAGCCGCAGACTCATCTCGAAGACGTACGCCTGAAGCACCCGGTCGATAATCGTTACGAACGTCGCTATCGTCAGCGTGAAGACCAGGATTCGCAGGTGTCCCTTGAGTTGGTTTTTCAACAGCGCCACGACCACCGAAGCCATTATCATCACGAAGGCAGTAGCCCCAGCCATGGTAACCGCTCCAGCGAGCGTCGCAGTTACAGCCAGTGTCGGACACATTCCAAGCAACTGGCGATAGATCGGGTTGTCGTCGAGCAGTCCGTTGCGGAAACGACTGGCCGCTCCGGGAAGGGCAGAATCAGCCATCTTTTTCACCCTCCTTTACCTTGGCTGCGAGTTTTTTACGAACGGCAGCGAGGTTGTCGTTGATAATCTTCGTTACGCCTTTGGATGAAATTGTCGCTTGCGAAATCGTGTTAATCTGTTGACCCGTTGCCTGTTTTCCCGGCGCTATCGGCTCAAGGGGTTTGGCGGCGTCCTTGCCCTCGAACTGCTTGTAGAAGTCGCCTTTTTCTTTCTTTATCTTGTCGCCGATACCGGCTGTCTCAAGGCACTTGATGACGCGATAGCCTATTAATTCGGTTACCTGTACGTCCACGCCAATCAGAAGCGTCAGCGTATCATATCCCTGTCCTTCAGCCTTTATGCCCCATCCGATCGTTTTATTGTCCTTGATGGCGGGGTAGCAGAGAATTTTTTTCGTCCTTCCGGCGACAACACATTCGATTTCTTCAGCCTCATCAGTTTCCGTACCTTCGCCGAACATATCGATCAGCCGACGGGCGATAAGGTCTTTTACATTCTGCTCAATCTTCGGACGCGTAAGTTTCTCCACGCCCGCCAGCGCAACACCAAACACCACCGCCAGCAGCAGAACCAACCAGGCCTGTATGAGATAATCCTTCTTCATCTGTCTCGTTCTATTATCAACTTTGACAAAAATTTTCTGCCACAGAGGCACAGAGGTTACAGAGATTTTTATATTATTTCTCTCTGCGCTCTCTGTGTCTCTGTGGCCAATTTATTTTTTTACTCGTCCGCCGACGGGTTTCGGTACTGTCCATCGGTCGATCAGCGGGACGGTCATATTCATTACAAGTACTGCGTACATAACGCCTTCGGGCACGTTTGCGAACAATCGTATCAGCATCACCAGCACGCCGGTCCCGATACCGAATATCCATCTGCCTCGTCGGCTGATCGGGCTGGTGGCGGGGTCGGTGGCGATGAAGAACGCACCGAATACAAGTCCGCCGGCCAAGAGATGATGTCCGACGGTCATAACCGTGTCGGTCAGGGCCTGGTTTATCCCCGCCACGACTGCCGCCGCTATCAGCATACCCAGCGGTATCCGCCATGAGGCGGATTTACGTAGAATAAGGTACAGCCCGCCGACAGCACAGGCAATCGCGCCAGTCTCGCCCACCGAACCGTTGACCCATCCGAAGGCGAGGTCCTGAAGGCTATAGGCGACATGCTCGAATTTCCCGGCTGCCAGTGGCGTCGCCTGAGTGATGGCTTCGACCGCGCGCAGCGGGCCACTCTTGTCAGGCAGCAGATACGTGGTCATCTCGCTGGCGAAGCACGCCTGGACGAACGCCCGCCCAGCCATTGCGGGGTTGAAAATGTTCGAGCCAAGCCCGCCGAAGAGCATCTTGGCGATGAGTATAGCAGCAGCCGATCCTATGAAGCCGACGTACCACGGGGCCGTCCAGGGAATCGACAGTCCCAGAATAATCCCCGTAACGGCAGCCGATAAATCGCCGATTGTTTGTGGTCTCTTGCGAAGTTTCTGGAAGAGCGCCTCGAAGAACATGCAGCTGACGACGCAGACGCCCATCTGCATCCCCGCCCGCCATCCGAAGACGTAAATCCCCATCGCCGCAGCCGGAGTCAGCGCGATAAGCACGTCAATCATCACCCGCCGCATACTGCGCGCTGCGGAAATGTGAGGCCCAGGCGCTACGGACAACACTGGAGCAACCTGCTGGTTTTCTTTTACTTCTTCTGCCATCTTCTTTTTCGGTCGCCTGGTACTCTGACAATCTTCAATTTCTGGGTGTCATGCTTTCACGCGAAGCGGGTAAGCATGTTCACGCCCTTCACTTCGTTGCGGGCGAGAACATGGCACCCTGTTTTCTTTTTCTGTTGCCTAGTCCCAAGTCCCTAGTCCTTGGGTAATCCTGCTTTTCCCGCACGAATCAGTTGCACCAACGGAATCTCGGCTGGGCATACGTACGCGCAGCATCCGCACTCGCAGCAGGCGGTGATGTAATACCGCCGGGCCATTTCCCAATCCATGTTTCGTGCAGCCAGGGCGATTCGCGTCGGCACCAATCCCAGTGGGCAGGCACTCACGCATCGCCCGCAACGGACGCAGGCGGTTTCGGCGGCTTTGTGAGTCTGCTCATCCGTCAGCACGACCACGCCGGAGGTTCCCTTGGTTACGGGCACATCCAGGTCGCCCAGCGCGAATCCCATCATAGGCCCGCCGGAGATAACGCGGCAAGCCGATTCGGTCAACCCGCCGCAATGCTCGATAATGTCGGCGTAACTTGTACCGACCGGGGCGAGGATATTCTTCGGCGTAGCGATGCCTTCGCCGGTAACGCTGATAATGCGATGCGTAAGGGGTTTGCCTCGCAGGACCGCGCGCGCGACAGCCGCTGCGGTGGCAACGTTGACAACCACCACACCCACGTCCAGAGGCAGTCCGCCGGTGGGCACTTCGCGGGCCATTACCGCTACGATAAGTTGTTTCTCGCCGCCCATCGGATACAGGGTGTGGACGCCGATAACATCAACGCCGGTCCCGCTTGCAGCCGATTGCATTTTCTCTATCGCGTCGGGTTTATTGTCTTCGATGGCGACGATAACCCGTTCGGCTCCGGCTGCTCGGGCAGACAGGAGCGCGCCGGCGATTATCGGTTCGGGTGCTTCGAGCATCAGTCGATGGTCGCTGGTGAGGTACGGCTCGCACTCGCAACCATTGATAATCAGCGTATCGATTGGCTTGTCAGGATTGCGAGCGAATTTGACGTGTGTGGGGAAGGTCGCGCCGCCCATTCCGACGATACCGCCGGTGCGGACGGCTTGGGCGATTTGCTTCGGATCGAACGAGTCGATGGAATCCGCAGGCCAATCGCCGCCGTAGGTGTCGTCCCAAAGTCCTTGTCCGGCAAGGGGTTGGGTCTCGGTGGCTGTTATCGGAATGGCTCCGACGTGCTGACCGTTGGGAAGCGTTGTAACTGTGGCGGCTGCCGTTGTCCCAGCCACCGATGCGTGCACCGGCGCGGAGACGAAGGCTTCGGAATCACCCACAACGTCGCCGATGGTAATTTCTGCCTTTGGTTTGACTGTCGCGGCGCATGGCGCGCCGATGTGCTGGGAGAGGGGAATAAGGACCGATTTCGGCGTCGGAAGAACCTCGATTGTCGCATCGGCGCAGAGCGACTTTTTATCGCTGGGATGGATACCCCTTGCGAAGGAGCGTTTACCGGGAATTTTTATCGCTTCAGCAACTGTCATTAAGTAACTTTCCGTCTCCGTCGCGCCAATATCCCGATTATCACCGCCGATGTGATCGCGATCGCAAACGAACCACATCCGATCAGTATCCGTAAATTTTCGCATTTGACCGTCGCAGCGCCGATTATTGCCGCTGCCAGCGGGAACAGGAAATACGCCGCTGCCTGACCGACCAGAGGCCAGCCTGACAATTTATTACCGTCGTCATTCCGGCCCGCCTGCCGATCTGTGGGCAGGCAGGATGAATGTATCGGGCATGAGCGGCAACCGGATTCACTCTTGCTGTCCATAATCGCAAACTCACTGCTACCAATTAAGATTCGGTACTTTACATTCTCGCCGGCATACGAGCAAGTAAGATTTTGCAGACCAGTACTGCGTTACGGGTTAAATGACGAGCAAAATGACACGACACAGAGGCGCAGAGAGGCAGAGGAAACAAAATTTGTTTCTTTTTCTCCTCTGTCTCTCTGCGCCTTTGTGTCGCACTTTTCTCTACTATTTGGATTTACGTCCCGCAAAAAAAAAACTGAAAAAACAAAAGAAAAGGTTGTCCGTTTCGTCTTTTGCGCCTATAATTAGTCATACTTCGCAAAGGCGTTTCCTCGTAGTTTTGTGTTCCCTCGTAGAGCAGTTCCCTCGCGGTATTATGTTCCCTCGTAGAGTAGTTCCCTCGCGTAAGCGTATCCCTCGCAAGTGCTCGTATTTCGGATTTGGCGGTTCGCGTAGAGCGTCCCGCACAAGCAATTAATTGGGTGATGTTATGTATTCGAGAGTAAATCGAACGCGAGGAAGGAGGAAAACAATGAATATGCTTGGCCCATAAGTGTGTTACGCCGGCAAAGTGAGATGTTTGTGAAGTTATTTGAATTGGCTCAATATGAAGGAGGACAGGAATGTACAGGTTCAATACTATTTTGGTTCTTTGCGTGTTTTTGTTCGCCGGGGTCGCCTCGGCGGATATCGTGATTAACAACACTTCGATGGATTTTCAGTTGGACCCGGACCCGGATTTTGATAATGACTATGGCGATGTCTGGTTCACCGAGACTACGCCGCCGCACCTGTTTCAGGACGGTAGCGACCCGGACTGCTGGCATTTTCGAGGCCGGCAGGAATATCGCCCTGACTGGCAGTCCAATGGAAGTTACATGACGTGGTTTCAGAAGACCGGAGAGGAAACAACCCTGGAGATGGACAAAGTTATCGTCAACAACACATCGGAGGCGTTCATAGGCTACACTATCACACTCCGCGTTGCGACGCTTGTCGATGATTCTCTGGAGATTGACGGGGTTGGTTACACGATGGATATTGACGTATCTTACGATTACTACGGTAATCCAATAACCATCATTTCGATTGTATTCGATCAGGCTATCCAGGTCGGCGATTCTTTTGACCTTGGTTACGCGCTTGATTTGAGCGGTATCGACCCACCTCCGCCCCCGAACGGTGGATTCGGCGATGGTGGTGCGCCCGAGACGCCCGAACCGGCGACGCTGGTCGTTCTGATGGCGGGGTCGTTCATGCTCATCGTTCGCAGGCGACGCCTGCGCAGGTAAGAACAACGGGAGGAGATTCTTATGAGTAAGCGAATGGCTTTAATCGCCGGAATTGCGGTCTGTCTTGCAACTTGCAACGGCGCGAACGCCGAATTGGTCAACTTCTTTACTCCATTTGCTCCTTCAGGTCCGTCGATGCAGGGGACGCCCTCATCGACGGACGCACTGAGCATACTGGCGTCAGCCGGTTCCAGGGGCTATGACGGCGACAGCGACGGATGGGCCGATGCAGGCCCCGGGCAGAGGTGTAACTATATGGGTTACGTTGTTCTGCACCATTCCAATTGGCGGCGAAATGTCCATTTATTCTTCTTTGACTGGGGGGAAGGCTATCCGCCTTTCTGGGTCGGAAACAATAGTAACGGTGGTGGCGGGTCGGGCGGCGATATGTACCCCTGGGCCTGGAATTTCGCGGATTGGGATTCTCTGTTTGACTCGGATTACGAGTTCGGTTCCTCGGAGGATCCCAATTCCGATAATCCCGGAGGCTTCGGCGTCGGAGAGGGCGGCACAGTTCCAGAACCATGCTCACTGGCGCTGCTTATTACAGGCGGTGTCGGGATGTTTCTGCGACGACGGACGGAGAAATGTGTCCGGCGGTAAAAGGGGCGTTGTTGCGAAGCGACAAGCCGCACGGCTTGCCGCTTCGCAATTCGCAGATTACTTTTACTCCGCAACCGTCAGCGGTCCGGCCTGCAAGGCTATTGGATGACGACGCCGCGCTTGGCCATGTGCTTGCGGAAGTCGGCCATGTTCGCGGCACCGTCATCCAGCACTGCCTCGTAAATGTCCATACTGGTCAATTCCCTGCGAAACTGCGGGAGTCGCCAGCACTGCGACTTGATGTCGAGGATGCGTAGTCTGCTCTGCTCGTCCAGCCGGACCGACAGTTGCCTGATACCGGATAACTGTTCGGCGCAGGCCTGCGAGTCCATCGCGTGGAGGTCAATCTTCCATGCGCCCTGATGGATATCTCCCATGCGGATACCCCAGTAGAGGCTTTGCAGGCCCGTTGGAAGCGGTTGAAGGCGGTGATTGCGAAACGACATCCAGACCGGCTCCAGGCTTGCAGCGATTTTACCGCCAAGGTCGAAGAAGGCCGACAGAGGAAGGTCGTCTGCCTCCAGGTAGATGTCCAGGTCGCGCCAGACCATCAGCCTCAAGGCATAACTTCCTGCGACGTGGACCTTTCCGTACTGCTCCAGCAGCGTCCGCAGGCCTTTGCCGTCAAGCATTTCGTCGGCTTCGGCGCGAATCGCTCCGTCGAGTTTGATCAGGTCTTCGTCCATCCGCGCGTTCTCACCGGGGCGAGAGAACCCTACTCCACCACCGGTACGGGTCCGGCCAAGGCCTCGAAGTTGGTCATTGGCGTGCGTTCGCCGGATTTGATGAACTCATGGTTCATGCGAAGTTCGGGCATCTTTGTCGCAAGCCAGCGGTGAAGGACGGCCTTTTTGGTCTGGCTGGCAGTGGCATGGTCGGCGAAGACGGCTGCAACGATGAGGTAAATGGCCATATCGACCAGTCGGCGTCCCATCAGGTCCATGAACTCGCCGCCGCCTTCGCTCTTGACGAACTCGACGGCTTCGGCGAGCAGGGCCTTACCTGCCCGGATTTGCTCGATGTAAGGCTTCAATTCATCAGGCCAATCGGGCTTATCAAGCAGCATTTCGACGATAGTGTCAGCCGAGCCGCTGGAAACGCCGCGAACTGCCGCGAGGACCTGTAATTGGCTGGTGCCCTCGTAAATGGTGGTGATTCTGCTGTCGCGGAGGTGCCGCTCGACAGGGTAATCCCTCATAAAGCCCGACCCGCCAAGGACGGCGACCGACCCGTTAGCGACCCGCATCGACATTTCCGAGGCGTAATACTTGCTCATCGGCGTCAGCATCGCGTTGTATCGCTTGTACTTGCGAGACTGGACTTTGAGGGCCTTCTTTTCATCCTTGTCCTGGATGTCGCCGAAATGGAGTTTCTTCAGCGCGCCTATCTCGATATCGACGCAGAAACATGCGAAATAGGTCAGCGCGCGGGCGGCTTGGATGTCAATCTGCATATCGCTGATCAGTTCGCGCAAGGCTGGGAAGTTCTCAATCTCCGTACCGAACTGCCTCCGGCTGTGGCCATAATCGCGCGCGACGCGGAACGCGGCTTCGGCGATACCGAGCGACTGGGCGGCGATCCCGATCCTCGCGCCGTTCATCAGGCTCATCACGTATGTAATCAGCCCGCGCTGTCGCTCGCCGATGAGTTTGGCCGGTGCGTGGTCGAAAACAATCTCGCAGGTCGGCGAGCCGTGGATACCGAGTTTATCTTCAAGTCGGCGGATTTTGACGCCCTGACCGCGCTCGACCAGAAGCAGGCTCAGGCCTCGCCCGTCGGATATTTCCGGCTCGGACCTCGCCAGCACCAGCAGCACCTCGCCGCACCCGTTGGTGATGAACCGTTTGACGCCGTGGACGAACCAGTTTCCTTCGTCGTCCTGATAGACGTGCGCGGCGCAATTGACTGCCTGGAGGTCGCTTCCCGCGTCCGGCTCGGTAAGGACCATCGCTCCGGTCCACTCGCCGCTGGCCATGCGGGGAAGGTATTCATCCTTGATTTCTTCGGAGGCGAAGGCGTTGATGGTTTCGGCGATACCCTGCAGGCCGTAGATATTCATCAGCGACGCGTCGGCCCTGCTGATGATCTCGTTGCTCATCGTATAGACGAGGTTCGGGCAGTTCAGCCCGCCGAAACGATAAGGCAGCGTGAAGCCCATCAAGTCGGCTTGGCCTAGCAGTTTAATGGCTTCGGAGATGCCCGGAGCGTAAGTAACGGACCCGTCTTCGTTGAGCGTGTTGCCGATGCGGTCGGTATCTTCCGCCGTCGGGGCGATTCGATCTCCTGCCAGTTCGCCGAGCATCGTCAGTATTCGCCGGTAGTTATCGATGGCATCAGCCACGTCAGCCGGTGCGTGCTCGAACTCGGCGTGATACTTGAAATCCTCTTCCGTCAGCCCCGCCAGGCGGGTGAGGTCCATGTGGTCAAATGAGAAAAGTATGTCGTCGTTATCAGTGAAAAAGTTAGCCATAAGTTCCTTCCGGTTGGTTTTACATCAAGAACATCGGCAGTGGTTTGAGTTCGCGTGTCATGGGGTCCAAAACCACTTCCAGCGCTTCCAGCGTCAAGACGCCCAGTAAATTGGTGTCGCCCTTTTGTCCGAAGATAACTTTCGACGTACCCCCATTGTCGCGGAGTTCAAAGTAGGCCTCTCCTGTTTTACGAGTAATCTTCTCACCATTGGCAAGGAAAAACGATTTCTCACCAAAGGCCTTAATCCCTAATTCCTTCAGTATCGCCGCCGGGACAACCGTATATGCCGCTCCGGAATCGACGAGAAAATCCATCTCCTTGAAGCATTCAGCCTCTCTGTTCTTCTTGATTCGAAGCGTAACTTTTGTCATTCCCATGGGTCATTCCCCTTTCAACCTTATTATACCACAAATCGCTACGCTTTTATCCTTTCGCTCCCGTGCGAACAGCCTTGATCATTTTCGGGAGCACATCGTTCAGGTCGCCGACGATTCCGTAGTGGGCGACACCGAAGATCGGGGCGTCCTTGTCGGTGTTGATGGCGATAATTTTGGCCGATTCTGCCATTCCCGCGCGGTGCTGGACTGCTCCGCTGATTCCGCAGGCGATGTACAAAGCCGGACGGACGGTCGTTCCGGTCTGCCCGACCTGGTGGTCGTGATCAACGTATCCCAGATCGACTGCTGCACGCGACCCGCCGACTTCCGCGCCCAGACACCCCGCCAGGTCCCATATCAACTGAAAATTCTCGCGGCTTCCGACGCCCGCCCCGCCGGAGACGATAATTCGAGCAGCCTTGAGGTTGACGGCCTTTTCCTGCCGATGCGTTTCGATTATCTCAAGCGGAAGCGTCAGAGAGTCCAGGTTCGCGGCGCATTCGATAATTTCGCCTTTGCGAGATTTATCCGGTTCGGTCATCGGCATGACGCCTTCGCGGACGGTCGCCATCTG
>JAUVIQ010000079.1 GCA_030592655.1 Planctomycetales bacterium
AACTCCTGCGCTTCGGTGCGGCCGATGTGGAGACTCTTCGCCAACCCGAAAGCCGTCTGGCCGTAAATGATACCGAAATTGACCGTCTTGGCCCGCGCACGCTGCTCCGGCGTAACGGCATCGGCTGGGACGCCGAAAACCTCAGCCGCTACGGTGCGGTGGATGTCCTCGTCGGCGTTAAAGGATGCGATCATCGTCTCGTCGCCGCAGAGGTGCGCGAGGATACGCAGTTCGACCTGACTGTAATCGACGGAAATCAGCACGTTTCCGGCATCGGCTACGAAGGCGGCCCGAATCCGCCGACCGAGGTCGGTACGGATGGGAATGTTCTGCAAATTCGGGTCCGAAGACGACAGCCTGCCCGTGGCTGTGCCCGTCTGGTTGAAGGAGGTATGCACTCGCCCCGTAGCCGGGTTGATGCACTCGCCCAGACCCACAAGGTACGTGCTGAGCAACTTCGTTACCTGGCGATATTCCAGGACAAGTTGCGGCAACTCATGCAAACCCGCCAGTTCGGTAAGGACCGACGAATCAGTGCTGGGACCGGTCTTTTTACGCTTCACGACGGGCAGACCGAGTTTCTCGAACAAAATCTCGGCCAGTTGTTTCGGCGAGTCGGGATTGAACCGGCAACCGGCTGCGCTGATTATCCTGTCGTGCAGCACGTCAGCCTGTTTGGACAATTCGATCTTCTGGCGGTTCAACTCGGCGGGATCAACGCGGACACCGTTGGTCTCCATATCCGCAAGGACGGGCATCAGGGTCATTTCGATATTTTCGAACAGTCCGGTCAGACCTTCGGCGTCGAGTTCGGCGCGGAGTTTTCCGCTCAGCCGGAGCGCTACGTCGGCATCCTCGGCTGCGTATATGGATACCTGTTCAACGGGAACCTCGTTCATTTTTCGCTGGTTTTTTCCCTTACCGGCGACTTCGCTATACGGAATGCACTTGTGGTTGAGGAATTCTGCTGACAGCGAGTCAAGCCCGAAGGAGCCTCGCCCGGCATCCAGGACATAGGCAGCAAGCATCGTATCGAACATCGGCCCAGCCAGAAGCATGTCCGCACGGGACAGGACGATGGCATCGTATTTGAGGTTCTGCCCGATCTTTTCTATTTTTCGGTCGGCGAGGATTCCGGCGAGTTTTTCACGCACAAGTTCGACCGGAAGCGTCTTTGCCCCCAAAGGCCCAGCCACGGGGATATAAACCGCCCGACCCGGTTCCCACGAAAGCGAGATACCGACCAGCCTCGCCTGTGTCGGTTTGACGGAAGTTGTCTCCGTATCGACGGCAAGGGACGAAACGCCACACAACTGCTTCACCAATTCGTCAAGCCCTTCAGGCGTGTCGATACAACGATAATCGAAATCATTAGCCGTTGTCTGACCACCCATCAAGGCCAAGCCCACGGACTGCGTTCCGTGGGACGCTGTATCCACGTTTTCCAACTGCTCCACCAATCGCTAGAATCCCAGTTCGTCAAATATGGGGCGGACGGTATCGGCGTCGATCCCGCTGAAGGCGAAATTCGAAAGGTTCGTCTCAATGTCCACGTCGTTGACGAGCGTTACCAATTTTTTCGCCAGCGCGATGGTGTCGGCGTGCATGCGGACGTTTTCGGCAAGTTTGGGCGTCAGTTCGTCGGCGTGTTCGATAACGCCCTCGGCTGAACCGAACTGCCTGATGAGTTTGACGGCGGTTTTAGGTCCGACCCCCGGAACGCCGGGGACATTGTCGGACGTATCGCCGCAAAGGGACTGTATCTCGACGGCCTGGGCGGGTGGATAACCTTTTTTCTCCATCAGCCTGGTCTCATCGATAACTTCATCCTTCATCGGATCGAACAGGACGGCGGCGGGTCCGATAAGTTGTTCAAGGTCTTTGTCCCGGCTGACCATTACGACCCGGACGTCGTCGCCGGCCAATCGGCGGACGATGGTGGCCATGATGTCGTCGGCTTCGGCGCCTTTTTTCTGAAGCAGCGGGATTCCCATTGCCCTGATAATGCGTGTAATCCGGTCTATCTGTGGCTTGAGGTCTTCTGGTGGTTCGGCGCGGTTAGCTTTGTATTCGGGGTAAATCCGCGTTCGTTCGAGGTGTTCGCGTCCGCTGTCCATAGACACTGCCAGGTAATCGGGCTTCCGGGCAGCGATAAGTTTCATCAGCATCGTGGTGAAGACATAGGTCGCGCGGGTAGGCTCGCCGGCGGGGCTTCTCAGGTCCCGGAACGGGGCATAGTAAGCGCGGAATATCTGCCAGTGCCCGTCAATGATATAAAAATTTTTACCCACGGTTTTTAGAGCCTATCGTTCCGGAGCGCTACGGTCAACGCTCGTAATGCGATAAAAAATTTAGCAGGGACGGTGGAAAAGAGAATATTGAATATTGAACAAAGAATGTCGAATTTTGAAGTAAAAGAAACAAGACGCCTTTGAGGGATGTTTTTTTTACTTCGTAATTCAAAATTCTCTGTTCAATACTCAATATTCTTTTTTTATCCCCTGTATCCCTCGCCACAGCGAGTCTTCGACCTGCATCCCTGCTAATGCTTTGTCTTTTTTTGTTGTGTAGAAAAATATGTTGACGTGCCGAAGTTCAGGGGGGATACTGCATCGGATAAAGAGGTTTTACGAAACATCGACAGCATTATAAGGAGTAGGTCAATGGCTCGCGTTGTTCAACGTCGTAGCGGTCCCCCGTACGTGTTAATCCTTCTGGCGTTCCTTTTCCTTGCCTCGACGACACTGGCTGTGTTGTTCTATGTCCGCAACGACGAAAGCGTCAAGGGGATTGGTGAGGAAAAGGCGAAAAGTTCCGAACTTGCCAAAGAAAACAGGGAAAAAGCCGTCGTTATTAAGGGCCTGGTCAAAAAAATGTCGGGGCGAATTCTCAGCCCGGAAGCAGCGAAGACAGAAGCCGACCAGAGCCTTAAACTCGAATACGCAAAAGACTACGCCGACTTGTCCTCGGCAATTGCGGGGCTTAACGACAGCATCGCCAACCTCAAAAAACAAATCAAAAATGGCAAATTAATCCACAGTGAACTTCGGAACGAAGTCGCCCAAAAGGAAAAGGCAATCGGCGACATCGATCAGGAACTGACAAACCAACGGAAAGCAGCCCTGGATGAATTGGCCGAAAAGAAGAAACATTACGAGACAAGCATCGGCATCTACAAGGCCGAAGTGGTAAAGGCGAATGAAGAGTTCAAGGTTATACTCGCGCAACGGGACCGGCGAATTGACTCACTGGACGCCAAACTCGGAAACAAGGCGATGGAAATTCAGGGACTCGAAGCGCACGTCGCCAGGCTGCAAAAAATCATCCGCGATATTAAAGGCGAGGCCGGTAGTGTCGGCGAATGGCTTGTGAGCAAACCCTCCGGTAAAGTCGCCAAGGTACTTCTCAACCAGGGTATCTGCTACATAAATCTTGGTCGGCAGGACCGCGTAACGGCGGGGCTTACCTTCAGCGTCTTTTCGGCGCAGACCGGTATCATCACAACCAAAGACAAAAAGAAGATAACGCCAAAGGCTAAAATTGTAATCGTCAACGTCGGCTTGAATACCAGCGAATGCAGGATCGTCAAGACGGAGGATAAGAACGACCCCATCATGGACGGCGACCTGATAGTCAACCTCATTTTCAGTTCCACTCGCACCTATAATTTCGTTGTCGAGGGTGAATTTGACCTGTACGGTACGGGAAGAGTGGACCCGCTCGCCAACCGTCATGTTCGCGCGCTAATTGAACGGTTCGGCGGAAAGGTTACCGATGAGATTTCCATCAGCACCGATTTCGTGGTAATGGGCAACGAACCACCGCTTCCGCCGAAACCCGGAGAGGACGCGCCACCGGCTGTGTGGAAGATATATAACGAAAAGATGAAGACATACGACTATTACGGACGGGTAAGGAGCATTGCCGAAACTCTTCAGATACCTGTGCTCAATACCAACCGCTTCCTCGCTTACAGCGGGCACGTTCCAAAAAAACGACTGGTCGATTAGATTATCACAGCGGGTTATCAAAAAACATCGCCGAACTCCCAAACCGATACGCATATCGGTTTGGGAGTTCCGTTTCGTTGAGGGGCAGAGTGCGAACATATGTTTGAGAAAACCGATTTTCACTGTCCACGCTGCGGATTCGATATTCACGAGAAACTGATAGACGGTGGCGAGTTCGTTTGTTCTGCTTGCCAAAGCCGATTCAAGGTTTTGCTCGACGACAATACGGGCAAGGCCGGTTTCTACAAGTTGACCGACAAGGAAATCCCCGAACCACTGTATCTGCCCAAAGGGAGCATCCGCGCCCTGACGGCGATTGCGATAGCTGGGGCCTGCTGGGGGATGATCTTCACACAAAAGGACGTGCCGGGGGTGCTTTTCAGCCTGATCCTGGCGATTATAGGGTATTACTTCGGTTTCCGCACGAAGGTCAAAGCCGACGGAAGCCGGATATTCGACCCGTCGATAAGAAAAGTCGCGCCTCTGTTCCTTCCGGGCGGGGTTATCCGCACTCTGCTTGTCCTGGCAAATAGGGGACGCTAACCTGTTTTCGCCTTCTCCCAATCAGTATTAGCGTCTTCTATTTACCCGACGTCTTATAATCGCCACAGCGCCCAACAGCATCAAAATCGCAGAGCCGGGTTCGGGAATCACAATTATAAGGTTTTCGCTGCCGTCCCGCATATCGACGTACCATTCCACGACGGTCGTCTTGATCCCCTCGGACGAGTGTGAAAAGATTCCGTTGCCCAATATGGCTTTCAGGCCGCCCGGCATCTCCGCATCGGAAATGACAAAAACAGCCGTCTTGGAGATGACCAACTTATCGCCGCCACGTCCAGCGCCAAGTTCCAACGCCAGCGCGTCCACGTAGTAGCCGGGACATTCTGTCTGACCACCGCCGATACCGGAAATGGGAATGGTGTCGAACGGCGTATCGTTCTCCAGGTCAATACCGGCATCGGCCGCGAAACTCGCCGAGATGAAATTGACCGGCGAACCTGTATCAAACAGGGCCGACTGTACAGCAAACGGATCTGACGCATCCTTGCGCACGTGTATGGGCACCATGGGATGCTCGCCGACATCAACGCTGGGCGTTCCGGGGCAAAAGTCCTGCATCGTCATCGGCACATAGAAGACACCATCCCTCGCCAGCGGCGGAGACTGCCCCAGCGACCCAGACATTGTCAGCATCGGCAGCATCTGGCGAAGGACTTCCAGGCTATGCGGGTCCACCCGAAGGACCTGGCCCTGGAGGATGCTCGTTCCAATGATGTCAAAGTCAATCGCGCCGCCGCCGATGTGACTGCGAGCCGCCGCCAGCGTCATTGCCGGAGTGTGGACTGTGTAAAGACTGTGATTTTCCGTATCACCTTCCGCTGCTTTCTGACCGGCAAGCATTACCTGCACCGATTGGGTAACGGCGAAATCCACCGCACCCCCGAAACCAACGTCGGAAAATTTCACGTCAGGGTAAGGCTGCATCGGAATGGCGGTTCCAGCCGCATAGGCAGCCTGCGTCGTTCTACCCAGGATAGTCGCCGATGCGCCCGTATCTACCAACGCATGCCAGGTCGTCGAAGGCGAACCCACCAGGTTTTCGGCTACGTACCACTTGTCGGACAGGTCGGTCAGTCCATAATACATCCCAACGTACGCAAGTCCGATGGGTCCTGCTGCCTGAAGCTGAACGTCTTCGGCAACAGCCGATGCATTAACCCACAAGATCAACCCCGACAGGATAAGCACAGCAACGCGAGCGCGAGCCTTCATAGAAAATCCTCCTCTTTCGATAAATCGAGCTTTTGCTTTTGAGCCAATATATCAATCTATACTATTATACCACGATTTGCCGATTATGCACGGAAATCTTCGCAGCGGACGGGGCTATTTGAATCTGACGGTTGCCTTGCCTGACATGTCGAAGTCTATTTCGTTAAGAATTATCGCCGTCGCGTCGCGCGTGGCGGCGTAGTGGGTCAATATGCACTCCGACGAGACCGGGACCTTCCCTCGCCATGTCCGTCGCCCCCACCGCAGCACAACAGGCTTGCCCGGGTCGAACATCCCCTCCATCACGTACAGGCGTACGCTGCGGATACCGGAGGCGCGGACGGTGAGGCTGTTGCTCTTTTTGTCCAACTGCACCCACATCCTGAACATAAGCCTCTCGTAATGCTTCCGGACGTGTTCAACCGCCTCGGCGGGAGTAATCTCCCGCTGTCCCGGCTTGAGGTGAACCACAATTCGCGGGCTCTTACTGAAGTCCGGGGGCTTGCGGAAGAATTTAAGGGCCTCGACGTAATAGCCTCGCCGATGGTGCGGCATATGGAAGAAATGCGTAAATTTCGCCGGGACCGCTTTCCTTTTGTGCGATGCGAGGTATTTGACGAACTTTTCCCGCTTCGGCCAGCAGTCGCCGTGCCTGCCGCCGGGGACTTCGCCGGGGGTGAAGTTTTTGTTGCCGAGTTCGGCCATTCGTTTGGTCGCTGCCCGGCAGAGGTCCGGGTCGCTTATCGCGCCTTTTTTTGCGATGTCCTTCTCGCCCCAGATGGCCCATATCGGAAGGTGCTCTGTGTTCTCGAAGAACGAATGACACAGGCTCAATCCGCCCTCGAACCACGGCACGCCCGCCATCGGCACAGCCGCTGCGAACAGACGCGGATACATCGTCGCCATGTGCCAGGTTATGTGCCCGCCCTGGCTGTAGCCTGCGATGTAAATGCGGTCGTCGTCGATATTTACGTTCCGACGAACCCAGGCGAGCGACTTTAGATAAGTCTGTTCCTGATACGACCTTGCGTTGAAAACTTTCGGTCCCGGCAGCGTCGGAGCGACGATGACGTATTCCTTGCCGGCAGCGCCCATTCGCAGTTCCATACCCCTCCCAAATCTTTTGCCGTTACCGCCTGTGCCGTGGGCGACCATTATGAGCGGCCAGGATTTCGTCGGCGTGTACCCGGACGGGATGCGAACGAAAAAATCGACCTTATATTCCGTTTTTTTATCGACGACCTTCGTTGTCCGTTGGAACCAGCCGGGCTTGAAGACGGGATACGTCGAATCGGACGTAATGAGCGACTTGACCTTTTCGGCGTCGTTATCGCAGGCGGTCAGGACGGCGTTGATCTTCTCGGTTGCCGGCGCTGAAGTCGGCTGGGCGAAAAGTTCACGCCACGCCCGTTCAACTTCATTACCGCTACTGTCGCCGCCAAAGGTCAACGAAACTACCAGCACCGTAACGGCCAATCCGAAACAACGCATAATAATTCGTTTCGCATCCATTCCCATAAACTCCGGCAAGCGGGCGACTGACGCCTGGAACAACATTGACGTTCAGTCCGACACGTCGGTCAGGGGCTTTACATCCCGCGATAAGCGTCCTTGCGGTGGGAAACACGGACGACGTAAACGACCAGCACTTTGTCGGCGATTTGATAGACGACTCTATAATCGCCAACGCGGATTCGCCAGCCGTCTTCCGAGCCTGTTAGTTTAGCGCAGCCCGCCGGTCGGGGAGTTTGTGCCAAACCGTCAATCGCTATGACGATGCGCTTCCGGTATGGATTTGGTATCCTGGCAAGCGCCTTCTCGGCCCGGGGCTTGACCTCGATTCGGTAGGACATGCCCTAAAGCCCCAGGTTTTTCTTGACTTTCTCCCACGGTATGGTCGGTTCATCCTTGGCGGCCCGAATCGCCTCCAGGTCTATCTTGTCTTCAAGACGTTCCATGAATTCCACATCCTCGACGGGGACGAGGGCGAAGAGGTTCTTTCCGCGGCGCTCGACGACGATACGCTCGCCACGCAGCGAAACTCGGTTTCCAAGGTCTGAAAGATGTTCGCGGGCTTGGCTGATCGGTATGGTAACCATGGCGTCTATCTCCAATCTTGCTTACCTTACGAATTGTACGATTCGTAAAGTTGGAAGTCAATCCGATTCTATCTCAAACTTCCCGTATGTCCTTACAGAACATTCTACCACTCTTATTCTGTTCCTGTAAACTCTGGCAATAGAGCGACTGAATCCGTATTATACCAACAATATCAGGCTTTAGCGGAGAATTGATTATGAGCAAAGTCGCATTTGCAATCGCAGCCCACCCGGACGACATCGAACTGATGATGGCAGGAACGCTGATCCTGCTGGGTGAGGATGGGTATGAACTGCATTATATGAACGTTGCCAACGGCTCGTGCGGTACGGCCACAATGGACTACGACGAAGTCGTCGAGGTTCGCGCAACCGAGGCCCGCAACGCCGCCGAACGACTCGGAGCGACTTTCCACGAACCGCTCGCCGACGACCTGCAAATCTATTACACGCCCTCGCTGGCGGCGAAATTCTGTGCGATTATCCGCCAGGTCAGGCCTGAGGTGCTGCTCCTGCCCTCGCCGATGGATTACATGGAAGACCACGTTAATGTCTCGCGCCTGGCGGTAACGGCTGCGTTCTGTCGGAATATGCGAAATTTCATCACCGACCCGTCCGTCACGCCCATAGGCGACGACACCGCCCTCTATCACGCTCTGCCCTGGGGCCTGCGAGACCAGTACAGAAAACCGATCCAGCCCGACCTTTACGTCAATATCTCCTCGGCTATCGACACGAAACGCGACGCCCTCGCCTGCCATCGCAGTCAGAAGGAATGGCTCGACGAGAGCCAGGGGCATGACTCCTATCTCAATACAATGGTGGAAATGTCGAAGGATGTCGGCAAAATGTCGGGACGATTCAACTTCGCCGAAGGGTGGATAAGACATTCGCACCTTGGCTTTGCAGCAGAAGATTTCGATCCGCTCGGCGAGGCGCTGGGCGATCTGGTGGCGGGATTATAAAAGAAGAAAAGATAGCGGGATTACAGGGATTACAGGATTACAGGATTACAGGGATTTTTCTTGCTGGAAGAAAAAGAAAAAGAAGAGATAGCGGGATTACAGGGATTACAGGATTACGGGGATTTTTCTTTTGTTTTTTTATCCCATAATCCTGTAATCCCTGAAATCCTGCTATATTTGTTTCTGTAACGGCAGGACCTGATTAAAAGAAGGAGACTAAAAGATATGGCAAGACCATTAAGTAAAATCGCGCCGGACTGGTGGGACTACACCACGTTGGATAAGGAGATATTGGCCGATGCTGCCAGGCTGACTGCCGATGATATGCTCTCGCTGTCGCGTGAGGGATTCAAGGTCGTATTCTACGATACGCTTGCCGAGTTCTACCTGGCTGAAGCGTTGGAGTACATCGAGGCGTGGCGGCAGGCGACGAGCGACAATCCCGTCGGAATCTGCGGCCCAATAGGTCCGACCGAGCAGTTGCCGCTTGTGGCCCAGTTGGTCAACGCGATGGACTTATCGCTCAAGGACGCCCATTTCTGGGGTATGGACGAATGGATTATCGACGGGGCTGAAGCTCCAATCGACCATCCGCTCTCGTTCGCAAAGGCCGACATGGAAATGTGCTTCGACCGCATCAGGGGCGAATTGGCGATACCCGAGGCAAACCTGCACTTCCCCAAAGCCGACACAGCAGAATACGTCGAAAGTTGGACCGGCCCCCGCTGTGCCGTAATGCAGGGCGGGCAGGGCGATATCAAACACTGGGCATTCAACGACCCGCCCAAACGCCAGGGCGACTACAAGGACAATCCGCCAACCCCCGAAGAATACCTCAAATTGAACACGAGAATCGTCGATCTGCACCCGGTAACGATCATGCAAAACGCCCGCACCTCAGGCGGCGGGCAACTGGACCTCGTTCCAAGCCAGGCTGTTACCGTCGGACCGATGCAGACCTGGCAGGCGGAGAAAGTCTCCATCTGGCAGGCGGGAACCCACGATAATCCTTTCGGAATGAGGCTGACGACGCTGATGATCGCCAAGAAAATCCCCGACGCCTCGACGCCGATGTCGCTGCTGGCGCTGCACCCGAACGTGCAGTTCAATTTCTATCGAGGCGGAATAGGGACCGTGGATGTGGAGATGCACTGACACGAATGGCTACCGAACAGGTACAAGTCATTGTAGCGGGGCATATTTGCCTCGACATTATCCCCGCGCTGGACGACGTCGAAGGCGGGCTTGAGGCAATCCTCGTTCCGGGCAAACTCACTAACATAGGACCTGCCCTTACCGCTACAGGCGGGGCTGTCTCGAACACCGGCCTGGCGCTGCACCGCCTGAGCATTCCGACACGCCTGATGGGGAAAATCGGCGACGACCGCTTCGGTTCCGCCGTTCTGGAAATACTCGCCGACAGAGACCCCGCCCTGACTGACAGTATGATCGTAACTCCGGGTGAGCACACCTCTTACACCATCGTCATCAGTCCGCCCGGCATCGACCGGGCCTTCCTGCACTGCCCGGGCGCGAACGACACCTTCAGCGCCGACGATATAGATTATGACCGACTGGCCGGCGCGAAACTGTTTCACTTCGGATACCCCCCTATCATGCGGCGAATGTTTATCGACGGCGGGAGCGAACTTGAAAAATTACTCTTCGGTGTAAAGCAAAAGGGCTTGACCGTATCGCTCGATATGGCCAAGCCGGACCCAGCCTCGGAAGCGGGACAGGCCGATTGGCCGGCGCTGCTCGAACGAGTGTTACCATGCGTCGATGTCTTCTGCCCCAGTATCGACGAAATTCTTTTCATGCTCGACCGCGAGCGGTTCGAGCATCTCTCGCAACAGTCCCTCGACGCCGACATCATGCCGTTTGTGAACGGCGACCTGCTGGGCGAAATCTCGCAACGGTTGATTGATCTGGGAGCAGCCATTGTAGTCCTGAAACTCGGCTCTGCCGGTCTGTACGCACGAACCACAACCGATCGTTCCAGGCTCGCCGAGGCCGGGACGGCAAGACCCGGCGATATTGACGCATGGGCCGGAAGGGAAATGCTCGTTCCGTGCTTCAAGGTCGAAGTAGCCGGGACCACCGGATCGGGTGATTGCGCGATTGCGGGGTTCCTGGCGGGATTGCTCCATAGCCAGGGGCTGGAAGAAACGATTACCACAGCCGTCGGCGTCGGTGCGTGCAACGTCGAACGCCCCGACGCAATCAGCGGCGTCAGGCCTTGGGAACAGGTCCAACAGAGAATCAACTCCGGTTGGGAACGCCACAAAGTTACATTGAAACTGGACAGATGGCGGGTTGATGCGGTAAAAGGTGTGTGCTTCGGGCCGAACGACGCGGGCGCGAAATGATTTCGTGGCACGGGCGATGCGTAGCATCACTACGTGAGACGCCCGTGCTTTTTACAGAAACCGGATATTTTAAGGAAATACGAATATGCCAGACTCATTGAAAGTCGTTATTATCGGCGGCGTCGCCGCTGGACCTAAAGTGGCGGCAAAGGTTGTCCGTCTCATGCCTGAGGCTGAGGTAACCGTCGTCGAGAAGGGCGAGTTCCTTTCGTACGCCGGTTGCGGCCTGCCTTACTACGTCTCCGGCATCGTAACCGAGCAGAAGGAACTCATGAGCACGCCTATCGGCGTCCTGCGTGATCCCGATTTCTTCCAGAAGGTCAAGAACGTCCGCGTACTGAACCGCACCGAGGCTATGGAAATTGACCGCAAGGGCACACGGGTTCGCGTCCGAAACCTTAAAAGCAACGAGGAATCCTGGCTCGATTACGATAAACTGGTATTGGCTACGGGCGCTACGCCCGTCGTACCGCCGATTCCGGGAGTGGACCTGTCGAACATCTTCACGCTGCACGGCGTCGAGGAAGCCGAAGGCATTAAAACCACCCTGGCCGATGAGAAAGCGCGAGACGTTGTCGTCATCGGCGGCGGGCTTATCGGTATCGAAGTAACCGAGGCGCTTGCGCACAAAGGCTGCCGCGTTACCGTCGTGGAAATGCTCCCGCAGATACTCCGCATCCTCGACGAGGAAATGGCC
>JAUVIQ010000243.1 GCA_030592655.1 Planctomycetales bacterium
AGGCGCAGGCCGGCTTCGAACAACAGTCAAACCCGGACTGACGTGCCTGTGGCAAATATCAGGACGAAATGAACTGACATTCGAACAATGGATGCACATGGACCTGTACTACATCCGCCATCGAAGCCTGCTGCTCGACCTGGCAATCATCGTGCAAACCATCCCCGCCGTCCTGTCAGCACACGGAGCATATTAACAATAAGCCCCCGGCAATGCCGGGGGATATTTTTCCCACAATAATCCCCCCGGCAATGCCGGGGGATATTTTTCCCACAACCCCCTGACAATGCCGGGGGATACGTACGCCCCAACGCTTCAACATAATCCCCCATTCAACATAATCCCCCCGCAGTGCGGGGGGCTAATTTCACTTCGCCCCCTGCCGTGCCGATAAAGGTATTGTCCTGTCAGCAGGAGGCTTTTGCGAGCGACGAGAAGCATGGGCAATCTGAATAATTTCACCGAAGGAATGCGTGCATACCACAACGGCGATTATCCCGCCGCTGTTGATATCCTCAGCGCCATTACCGGTCGGGGAGACCTTTCCGGCAAACTGGCACGCTACTACTGCGCTATGGGACATCGGGCAATGGGGATTGAATATCTGGAAGCGGGTGAATTTTCAGCATCGGCCGAACATCTCCGCAAGGCGGTCGCACTGATCGGTAATAAGGCGGAACTGGCAGAGTACCTCCTGATACTCTACGCCAAAACGACCCAGTACGAGCGTTACGCCGATATGACCGAGGTGTTGAGCGAACTGAAACGCGATGATGTTTCCGCTCGCGTCCGCCTGGCCCAGGCCCAGTGGCGCACCGGTCGGCGTCCACTGGCCATTATGACATTGACCGGCGCTCTTCGCGAGTTCGGCGACAAGTCCGAACTGCATCTGAACCTGGGTCTGTTTTACGCGGCGAAAGAAGAATTCGACACCGCAGCAAAACACCTCCGCCTGGCTGTCGAGTGCGATTGCACATCAGTAGCGGCGCATCGACACCTCGGACTTATCGAATCGGTTCGCGGTAAATTCTACCGTGCAGCCCAATCGTTCCAGCGAGCCTGCGCCCTCGCGCCGCAAAACCTGCTGCTCACCTACCAGTTGTGCCTGGCGGCAGACGCAGCCGAAAAGACGAACCACCCCATGACGCCGGCAATACCGGAATTCAACCCGGCAAGAACCGACCAGGACACATCGGACGCACAGATCAAACCAATACGCCAACTGGCGGAATACGTAGCCTCCGAACCGGATTTCATCGAAACCTTCCTCGCCCTTCCTCCAAGCGACGCCGACGAAGAACTCTTCGGCGTAGTGCTTTCGGTACTGCAAACCGCCCTGAAATACCACGCCGATTACGCCGACCTGCACTACCACGCCGGCGTGGCTTCGTGGCGACTGGGAAGACCCGACCAGGCAAGGGAATATATCGCCGAAGCCGTCAGGATCAACCCCCGATATACCAAGGCGTTGATACACCTGGCCGAGATCGACGCACAGCACGGCGAGATCGATAAAGCAATCGCAAACCTCCAGCGGGCAGTTCTTGCCGGGGCGGATTTCCCGGACATTCACGCACGCCTCGGAGACCTGATGAAGCAGAGAGGAATGAACACCCCGGCAAGGAAGCACTACACCCGGGCATTGGAACTGAAACCGCATTACCCGCGAGCCGCCGACGGTATGGACTCGCTGGCAGCGTAATGGAGATATTTAAATGGTATGGACTCGCTGGCAACGTGATGGAGATATTTAAAAAGTGAGTTACCTGCTGGAAATTCTTTCGAAGGGACTTGATTCCAACGTCTCCGAGACGCTGGATAGCCATATTCGCACCGACGTCGGTATAAAAACCTCCGACGCGCGATGCACGTCCAACCACCATTACCTGTCGGAAAGCAAGCAGACAAAACAAGTTACAAAATCACCGGCAGAACTCGCCGAAGCGGTTCGGGAACATCCCGATTCTCCGGACGCACGGTACCAACTCGGATTGTCGCTTTTGTGTGCTATGAGGTTTTCCGACGCCGCCGAGCATCTGCTCTGCGCCTGCAGACATAAACCCGACCTCCTGCCGGCCCGATTGGCGCTGGCGTCGGCATACGACGAGATGGGCCAATCCCAAAAATCGCTGGAACACCTCCGCATCGCAAATCAGACACATCCGGGAATACCGACCGTCCTGTTCGCCATAGGGTACTGCCTGGAAAAACTTTTCCGCAGCGACGAGGCCTGCGAGTTTTATCGCGACGCCGTCGCCGCAGACGAAAACATGGTTCCCGCACGCCAACGATTGGCCGCTGTGGCAATGCTCAACGATGACATAGACGAATCCGTCGAACAATACGAACACCTCCACACCATCGATCCGGCCGACGCATCCATACGTGCAGCCTTGGCGCATCTGTACTACCGGTCCGGGCGATACGACCAGGCCATCAGGGAATTTGAAACCGCTATCGCAATGGAACCGGACAACTGGGCGCTGATGGACGACGAGGTCGAATTGCTCATCCAGACCGGGCAACTGCGCGAAGCGGCTGAACGACTTTACAGGCTTATTGAAATCCAGGGACCGTTCGCCGATCTGCACCTGCGACTCGCCGACGTACTCAGCGAAATGGGCGCAGACAACGAGGCGACAAACCAATACCTCCGTGCGCTTCAGGCCGACCCGGATTACCTCGAAGCAAAAATAGGTCTCGGAAGGCATCATCTCGCACACGGTCGATGGACCGAATCGGCTGAAGCGTTTCATCACGCCGCTGAAACCAACGACAACCTGCTGACCTGTTACGTCGGTCTCGGGGTCGCCCAGGCCTCTGCCGGACATGAAGCCCAGGCCATCGAAACGTTCAGCCTGGCCGGGGCGGTTGAGCCGAACTCGACCCTGCTCCTGTCGGAAATGGCGAAACTGCAACTCAAAGCCGCAACCGCTGAACAGTTCCAGCGAGGTCTGGATTCACCCGGTGAATCGGTTCACGACACCGACGATCTCGACCACGACGACCTGCTGCAAATCCAGGTCGAACGTCATGCCGAACAGGTCGCCGACAAACCCGAATACGCCGACCTGAGATACCGATACGGCGTGCTTCTTCGGGCAGAAGGTCGCCTCGGCGAGGCGCTCGAACAGTTCACCGAAGCCGTCCGCATCAATCCCACCTACGTCGCCGCCATCATCCGGCGGGGAATTACCCAGCAGGAACTGGGACAGACAGACCAGGCTGTTGAAACCTTCAAACAGGCACTGGAGTTGAAGGGCGAGTACGTGGACCTGCATTATCGTCTTGCGTTGTTACAGACGGACCGTCGGCAATTTTCCAGCGCCGTTGAGCATATGGAAAAGGCTGCTTCGCTGGCGCCGGGAAACAGGCAGGTCCGAGCAGCCCTGGCGCTGTCGCTCCAGAACATGGGTCTGATGGACCGCGTAGCGGCCACATGGCGAAACCTGAAGCAAATGCACGCAGTAAGTTAATCGCGCGGTCAGGCCAGGATGATAGTCCACGGTAGCGGAGATCGGACGACCTTTACCTGGGCATATTGCTCCACCCAACGGATAAAATCTCGCTTGCTCCAGTGCTGAACGTGGTCCGGAGTGTTACCGAATTGGCGCCAATAAGCCCCTCGCGCCATGTTCAGAATTCGCCATATCGGTTCTCGCGGCACGCTGATAATCACCCATCGACTGCTGACCCGCAGCAATTCACGCAGACCCTTATCCGGGTCGTCCAGGTGCTCCAGGACCTCCGAACAGAGCACGGTTTCAAAGGAATTATCCTCAAACGGTATTTC
>JAUVIQ010000224.1 GCA_030592655.1 Planctomycetales bacterium
ACCTTTCGACCGTCGCGCGACGATAGCCACTTATCGGCCTGAAGTTCGATTCCGCCACCGGGCCGACCGTCAATCAGACGAAAACCCAACACCTGACCGGCAAGCGATCCGCTGGGATAATTTCGACGCCATTCGCCGATAACTCCTATCCCGCGAATCTTCAGGTTACGTACCGCTTCGGCCTGCGAATCGGTTACGTCCCGAACCAGGTATGCGAATCGCTTATCTCGCCGCCGGACAATTTTGTCGTACAGTTCACCGTCCGTGCATCCCAGAACAGCGGCGACCTTCCCGGCGGTTACGACAAATCGCTCCTGACCCAACAGAACGGGGTCGGCATAAACGCTCGGAACCCGCATGGAACCGGCTAACAATGTGTGTCCGGTGCGCGTACGGGCAAAGATGTTTCCGGCTCTGGCTGGGAGAATAATTACCCGCTGCTGCTGGCGCCGGGCAAGTTCGGATAACTGCCCGCCACGGCATACCTGTAAATGAACGACCCGCCCGCCCAACACCAGCAGCGCCGCCGCCGGTACGGCAAAAAGAAAATAAAATCGCCATTTCCCCATTTTCAGTCTTTCTGAACGATCTGATCACCACTGAACGATTCGCCCGGAGGTAGTAATTCCAGCGCCAACTGATGCCCGCGCCGGTTCACCTGTCGCAGAGATGTCAGTTCGCCCAAGCGGACCTGCTGATTCCATAATTCCCGCCGGACCTCGTGGCGCCGGGCCGACAGCCGGAAAGTATCCGCCTGAACGGACGCCCGCTCCAGGCGCAAATGCACCATCGCCGACGCAATTACCGCAAAGGCCAAAATGATCCACGCAAATCGCATATATTCTCTGTCAGCCGGGGATTTTCAATCTCATACCTATTGTCAATCTGTTTGGGTTTGCGAGTCGATCGCGGTTGGCATCGAGCAGTTTTCGTACTGCCGATTTGCTCGCGTCGCCCATCGTTCTGCGAGCGATACCGGTCAGGCAGTCACCGGAACGCACGATGTATATCCGGCTGCCACCGAAACGCTTGCCAAGCGTGTTCATCGTCATTTCCGTGTAATGTTTCTGCTGCGGCGGCTTTTTCAAGGCGACTTGCCGATTGCCTCCCGGCCTGCCCGGAAGCGGCGGAATCACCAGCACCTGCCCTACCGACAGCGCCGCCGGGTCGGACAGTTTGTCGCGATTGGCGCGATATATCCGAAGATGCTCATCCTCGAACCGCCGGCCATAGACCTTGCGGGCAATCCCGATCAGCGTATCACCGGAACGGACCCGGTAAGTTCGTGTTCGAGCAGATGTGCGGACCCTGACAACAGAGGCGGGGGCGGGTGTCGCTGCATCAGGGGCGGCGGGTTTCCGCTGCGATTCCGAAGACGTAAGAACGGGCTTGTTATCCCGGCTGAAAAACGCCGCCGAAACCACTTCGGGCCCAGGCTCTGTAGCCTCCGGCGCGTCGGGTGCAGCGGTTTTGGACGATTGGTATGATTTTGAGAAACTTATACTCCGCTGCCCCAGAACCAAACCGAAAAGAACAATAAATACCAGACCAACCAGAAGTGCAATGCGTGTTTCGTGTGTCATGTTACATGGCTCCATCCCTGCCCCGACCGGACGGGGCTTTCGGCTACCGAATCCTTTCGACCGCGCGAAGTTTTGCCGACCTGCTTCGCGGGTTCCTGTATATTTCAACCGCACCACCGGTTATTGGTTTTCTATTCAGCAATCTGTACGCTCCTGTCTCAACCGCTGCTGCGAACGCCCGCTTGACCAGGCGGTCTTCCAGCGAGTGAAAACTTATTATCGCCGCTCGCCCGCCGACGCTCATCAGGACCGGAATCTTCTCCAACAGGCGTTCAAGGCTGTTCAACTCGCCGTTGACGGCAATTCGCAAAGCCTGAAACGTCCGCGTAGCCGGATGAATCTTATGCCTGACGCCGGATTTTCGCGGTATCGCGCCTGCGACTATCCGCGTCAACTCTCCGGTCCGTTCGATCCGTCCGCGTTTTCCGGCCCGGACGATAGCGCGGGCGATCCGTCGGCTGTGGCGTTCCTCGCCGTAACGATAAATAATGTCCGCCAGTTCCGCTTCGCCGAGCGTATTGACCAGTTCCGCCGCCGTCGGCCCTTCGGAACCGAAACGCATGTCCAGAGGCCCGTCGGCCTGGAAACTGAAACCCCGCGACGGATCATCCACCTGTGTCGATGACATTCCCAGGTCCGCCAGGATGACATCGGCAGAGGCAACGTCAGCTTCAGCCATCACGTCTTCCAGATCGGCGAAATTGGCCTGAAACAGCCTGACCCGCCGGCCGAAACGCACTAAACGCTCTTTGGTTTTCAAAAGATTGGACTCGTCCAGATCAATGCCTATCAGCGTTGCGTTACCACCTGCCAATTCCAGCATCGCCTCGGCATGACCGCCAAGCCCGACCGTACAATCAATAATGACTTGTGCGTAGCATCCCTTGCGGGACTTGCCCTTCGGCGCCAGTAACTCCAGCACCTCATCAAGCAAAACAGGAAGATGGCCGGCATCGTCCATGACGCCGGCCTGTCAAACCGCCTGTAGTGAGCGCTGTCGAACTACCACAGCATCCTCAGCCAAAACGGCTTCGGCGTGCTCTGAAAACGCTACCCGGGCATACTCGCCTCCCAACGATTGAACCCGCGCCAATCGCTCCGCGAGAACCAACAGTCGCTTCCGAAGCCCATCCCTATAATTCGATGGTGCGGCGCTACTGCGCTGAAGTTCCGTAAGGGCCGTGCTAAAACATCCGTGTTCCATACACGAGCCACTTACCTGTCGCTGGGAAACAAGCATGCTGAAATCCTTTCCTTATCCGGGTAGCCCCGGCGGTCACGAAAACTCCCCAAAATATCAAGGAGCCTCTTCGAAATTCGCCGACGCTCAAGACCGTCCTTGTCGCGCCGACACTCCCTATCTTTATTTGTCAGTAACACCGGACGAAGAAAGCCCGTCACCGGCGTCGAGAACATCATCGCTATACCTCTGGAGGGCTTCCTCGACGTAACGCTCCCACTCGTCCGTAGGCCAGAGTTCGATATGGTCGCCTTTTCCGACCAGCGTTATGCGATCCGAAACGGTCGCACGCTGAAGGGCCTTCTCAGGCAACACTACCCGACCCTGTGAGTCAGGCTTGAGGACCCTGGCAAAGGCAAACAGTAAATCGCCCTTCTGATTCTTCCGGCTTGGGATTGGACTACGCTCAAGAGTCGCCAGCAACTTACGATAATACTTGTCCGGATAAAGCCACAGATGTCGGTCAGGACCAAGGATCAAATAAAACTCATTACCATCCTCGTCCGGGACAATCTGCTCACGCAATGCTGTGGGAATAGCGAGCCTGTGCTTGACAGCATCAATCGTCTGATCGAACTCGCCAACAAACAACGCCATTACGTGGTCCCTTTCACCCTTTGATGGGAATAGCGGGGAAATTACACCACTAACAGGGAAACGGCAAGGAAAAAATTTTCTTACCCCTTATTTCACAATACCTAACGAAATCCGACCATACTCAACAGGTTATGGTTTCCGAAAACCCAGCACACAATATGTTGTGGCGATTTTTTTTTGTTTTGGCGAATTTTCTTTTGGGGGAGGTCAGACGCAAAACTCCTCTGGGGGAAAAAAGCATCGTTTGACAAAGCCGACGTCCCTTGGGGACGTCGGAGTAAACATTTTCGTAGAGTCGTTCATGCGCCGTTATGTTCGCTTCGATGGAGAAACGTTCCGTTATTCGTTTCTGTCCCGCTGCGCCAAGCCGGACTCTCTCGTCGCGATTGTCGGCGAGTTGATTAATCGTTTCCGTCAGGGCGTCGGAGTCTTCCGAATCGATCAGCAATCCGCTTTCGCCCTCTTCGATTAATTCCGTCAGCCCCGGAACCTTTGTTCCGATAACGGGCAGACTCGCCGACATTGCTTCTGCCGCTGCCAGGCCGAAACCTTCCCACCGACTTGGCTGGACGAAAATATCAGCCGCCGACAACACGCCCGGAACGTCGTCGGTCCGACCCAACCAAATAGAAAAAGGGGTCAGGAGCCTTTTTGCATCTGCAACCCCTGTATTGCAAGAATGTTGCGCCCCTTTATGCAAAAAGGCTCCTGACCCCTTTTTCTCTCCGGCGATTACGAGACGAATGTCGCTGCGGCTTTGACGGAGACGACGGAAGGCTTCGAGCAACATCGGAAGGTTCTTCTGGTAATCAAGCCGGCTTGCGAAAGCGATGAGGATTTCGTCGTCGCCGACGCCCCACTGTCGGCGGAGTTCCTCGCGCCGCTGCGGATTGGGCGCGTATGCGTCGATATCTATTCCGTTATAGATAACCTCGTATCGCTGCATCGGCAGATGCGTTTTGCTCGCGTGGTGGTCCCGAACAGCCTGCGAGACGCAGACGATGCGATTGCACCGGTTCGCCGTAATCCGCGACCATGCGTACTGCCAGGGTCTGAAACGAGCCTCCGCCACGTGGACGGTATGAACCAGATTCCGCACCCCAGCCAGTCCAGCGGCGATACGACCGACCAGGTCGGCGTGAAAAAGATGCGTATGGAGCAGGTCGATCCGCTCGCGCCGGAGCATTTTCGCCAGCCTCGGC
>JAUVIQ010000194.1 GCA_030592655.1 Planctomycetales bacterium
ACAGCGGCCCTCGGACTGGCCCCCAATGAGACCTGTGGCATAGTCCTGGTTGCGCGGACGATTTGTCTCATATACCGACGCACGTCCTGTTCGACGTGCAGATTGTGGACCGTCGCTCGCAGGGCGGTGAGTGTCTCAAGGTCAAGGATGGGGCGCAAACCCGTCGTTGTCAGGTCGGCGGCGTCAAACCCTTCATGCACCTTGTCCAGTATCTCTGCTTCGGACTCCTCCAACGGATAGCCGACGACGATTTTCAGCATGAACCTGTCAACCTCGGCTTCGGGCAGCGGGTAGGTGCCCTCGAACTCCACCGGGTTCTGTGTGGCGAAGACGGTAAATACGTCGGACATGGCGTGCGGAGAACCGTCCACCGTTACCTGTCGCTCCTGCATTGCCTCCAGAAGGGCTGATTGCGTCTTGGCCGGCGCACGGTTTATTTCGTCGCCCAGGACGATGTCTGCGAAGATTGGTCCGGGGCGAAAGACGAACTCGGACGTGGCGGTGTTATAGATGCTCACGCCCACGATGTCCGAAGGCATCAGGTCGGGCGTGAATTGTATGCGTTTGAACGACGTGCCGGTTATGAGCGCCAGCGCCCGTGCTATCAGTGTCTTGGCCGTACCGGGGACGCCCTCCAGCAGAGCGTGTCCACCCGCCAGCAGGGCAGCGGTCATCTGCTCAAGCACAACCTCCTGTCCAACTACCACTTTGCCCAGTTCGTCTATTATGCGTCGTGAGAATTCATTTGCCTGCTGAATGTCCATATACGATCTCCGATTCAATTGTTGAAAGTTCTGCCAGTAACGCTGCAAATCGCTTACGGGACAGGCGTTTCCCGGCCAGGGCTTCTTCGCACCGGCGAAACGCCCGTTCATATTGCTCCGGCTGCCTGCCGGTCCGCCGGGCAAGTCTTTTTGCGATCTCTTTATTGGGTGAGGATTCCGGCAGCCCGACCAGTTTGGCCTCCTTCGCCTTCAACCACGTAAATATTAAGCGGAGCGCGAGGAGGTTCGCCCCGGCGGCGCGGTAGGTCGCACCGACGGAATTAATATATTCCATCTTCGACCGACGGCGAACGCGATGGGACCCGCGACGTATGCCGAAACGCCTACCCTTGTAAATCAGGAAGCAGAGTCCCGCTACTGTTGCGATCAAGACGGCCCAGCCTGCGCTGGTCTCAAACAACATTCCGCCCATCGCTGTCCAGCGCGTCCGGCGGGCGCCGTAACCGAAATGATATTCGTCAAATGCAACCCGATTGCCCCTCGCCATCGATAGCGAATAGGCTGCAAGATTAGCGGCCAATATCGCGTTGTCGCCTTTGCCGATCCAGCTGTTGGCGAGGAAGGAACTGTCTGCAAGGACGATTATCCGTCCGGCTCCGACGGTGCGAGTGCAGAGTCGGCATCCCTTCGTGTCGCTCAGCAGCGGTTCGACCACACCGAGTCGGTCTGTTGGTCCGATGTCGCCGACTTTCAGTACGGCTGATGTGGCCAGGTGTAAATCCCGCACATCCCGCGCCAACGGTAAATCCGCCGAATCCGGGGGGATGGTTGACGAGTCGCCTTCTCCGGTGGATTCAAGTTGATAGGACGTGTAATAGCCCGGATACGTCATGGTGTCTGTTTGGGGGAAGAGTTGCAGTAATTCGGTTACGTCTCTGGTGCAAACCAGCACACCACCGTTGTGGACCCATTGGGTCAGTTCTTCGGCTTCGCTTGTTTGTATTGGAAATATCGGATCGACGATGAAAAGTACGTCAATCGGTTTCAGATTATCGCTCAGCGGCGGATGTTCAAACCTCCGAACCTGCACGCCCAGCCGTTCGAACAGGACATAACAGACCATTGTACCTTCGGTATTCGTGGATCGCGAGGTTCGGACGGCAGGTTGGTCGTCATCGCCTTCGCTGATCATACCCCCCCAATCAAGAGAAGTATGATCCCTGTCGAGATTATCCCCAGCACGGCGAGGATCATGTAGTCGGATTTATTACTCTTTTGCGGCATTGTCGCATATCTGTTCGAATATCGCGTTCAGGTTCTGGTAGGTTTGGCGCCGGCACGTCCCGCCGCCATAGACCGTCGTATCGAAGGACAGGACAAAACGTTCGAAGTCCTTCCGCCCCGTGAAGTCCGGTGCATATTCCTTTATGTAATCACCGTTTGTTTTGCTTTCATGGAACCGCAGCGTGCCGATCTCGTCCAGTCGCCGGAGCAGAGCGCCCATCATTACGCCGATTGCTTCACGAAAGTTACCTTGCTGAGCCAGCCGGAGCATCTGCTTGCGCAGATCGTCATATGAGACATCTGCGATACCGAAACGAGGTTGTCGCAGGTTGATACCCCTTTTACCGCCCCCGACTCGCAGCAGAGTGAAAACTGTCCAGATGAAATGTGCTAAAATGGCCAGGAGTATCAGGATGCACAGTGTGGTGAATATCCAGAAAATGACTTTCAACCAGCCACTACCACCTAAATTGATATCCAGACCTTCCCAACCGAAAAACTTCTCGCGGAGCCATTGTCGGAAACTCTTTTTGGGGGCATATCGCGGATCGTTCAGAATATCCTGTGTTTCGGAGCGGATAGTCTCAGCATCAGCGCGGTTATACTGCGCCGGTTTTGCCGATGTGTCACCTGTTTCGGCACAGGCAACGGTAATCGACCACAGCAGACCGCCCAGGATTACAACCATCAGGGCTGAAATGGTGCGGCCGGGGCTATTGCACAGGCGGTTGCTCATCCGAAACCGCCCCTTCTGTGCCGAGGCTCTTAGCGAGCATCTCCAGGTCGAAGCCTTCCTTGCGAATCCGCATATCGTAGTAAAGCAGAATCACTGCCGCTGCGCCTATGGGCATGACCAGAACTTGTCCAATCAGTGAGGACATCTGACCAATAAGTATAGATGTCTTAAGGTCTGTAACGGCAGCGGCTTGGACCAGAAATCCGCCGAGATATTCAAAAACCTGCCCCACAATAATACCAATTAGAATCACAACCAGGCCAATGACGAAGACTTTGCCAAGGTTGCCTTTGACAAGCAATTTGCTGCGTCCCATTCCCTGACGGGCCTTCAGATTCTCCAGCACAATTGCGGGTATCGTCAAGTAATACACCAGGAGGAAGATTATGCCCGGCACGATTAGTAGTACGAATCCCACCATCACGACCAAACCGACAAGGATAGAGGCCCAGATGAGCGTCCCCAGTTTCGGTAGTATGAAGCGATATGATTCCGAAACGGTTACTTCATTGCCCAGGTAGGATTCCGAGATGCTCTTTATCAGTGCGCCATTGCACAAACTCTGTCCCACGATGCTGAGAAACGTCAGCGCAAGCGGACCGACTATCAATCCCGCGGTCGAAGGCTCTCCGGTACGGATCTGAGCAACTACAGTCGCGAGCCAGATCATTGTTATAAGAGCAAGGGGGACCTGGATTATCGCGACGGTTGCGATAAATCTTACGAAGTTCTCCTTGTAGAGCCGAAAGACCTTGTCGAGTATCTGCCCGGAAGACATTGGTTCGAATTGCTGTGTTGTCATCTTATTACTCCTTCATGGAAAATGACTCTGTAAAATAATATAGAAATAATAAAGATATTTTTACAACGCCCGACGCCTGCGATAGAAAATACCACATGGTTACTTCCGACACAAACCCAAATACAAAAAAATATACACCGGGAAGAACATGCGGAGTCTGACGCCGGCGACGACGTCCGTGTCGCAGTCATCGTTCTGGCTTGGTTCGCCACCGAATCGCACCAACTCGGCTCGAAGCCGCTCACTGATTTACGAAAGGTAATCTGAAAAATTGACAACTGGAGGACCTGCGCAAAATATATTCTCACAATTGTTGGGACAATAACGAAGATTATGCTTGAATTACCATCGGTTTAGACAATGATAAATTCACCGGGGATAGTAAAATTTGTTGCTGATGAATGAAAGGCAGGTGAGGCCCTATGACCAAAGGACGTATTCTTTCGAGATTGATCGGCATCTTAATCTTTGCATCATGCACGATTGCTTTTCCAAGTTGCAGCAAGAAGCCGCCTCCGAAGCCTCCCACCCCCAGGCCTGTCAAGGTCGTGAAACTGCGAACGGTCAATCCGTCGCAGAAGTTGCAGCTGACAGGAGTTGTAGAGGCATGGTCCGAACAGGACGTAGCGTTCGAGGTTCCCGGACGCGTGGACTATATCGTCGAGGAAGGAACTCTGCTAAAAGGTCGGTGGGTCGAAGACAGAAAGGTGATCAATAAAGGCGAGGTCATGGCCACGATTGATCAGGCGACCTATATCGCCGCACTGAAAGTGGCGGAAGCGGAAGTCGAGCACGCCAAAGTGAACCTCGAAAGCAGCCTCCCTGCCGAGCTGGCAGGGGCTAAGGCCAGCCTGGACTATGCGGAGTTCGACCTTAAGCAGATAACCGAGGCGCATTCCAAGAATGTCGCAACGGTTCTCGAAGTTGCCTTGTCGCGGGCGAAGCGGGACATTTCCAAGGCCAAGCTCGATCAAGCCGAAGCAGCTATCCTGGCCGGCAAAACGTCCCTGTCGCGAGCGAAAGCGACATTGAAACAGGCCAAACTGGACTTGCAGTACACCACGCTCATGGCGCCGTTTGACTGCCAGGTATCGGCGGTCTGCGTTCGCGTCGGCGGGTACGTCCAGGCCGGAAAGTCGGTCGGACATATCGTAACGACGGACCCCGTAAAGGTAAATGTAATCGTCTCAGGCCGGACCAACCGCACAATCGCCCTTGGCGACCAGGTAGAGGTGTATATTCCGAACCGGAAAGAGCCGCTTCAGGGAAGGGTGTCCCTGAAAGCCACAGTAGCCGACCCGCGAACGCGCACATTTAAGGTTACACTCTTAACGCGAAATTATCGCGCTGCGATTAATCCGCCGAAGGATCAGGCCGTCCTGAAACTACCGCGAATCGCCGGCATTCTGTCGGTCATGCATGTTGACCCCAACGACAGCAAAAGCCTCTATGTAGATGAAAAGTACTGTCTGAAAAAGGACGCCGAAGGCTATTTTGTATGGGCCATTGAAGGCCTGTCGGTTAAGGACATGCTCGATCCGTCTGATCCCGTTGTTACGGTTCGCAAGGTTCGGGTCGTTCCGGGTGAACACCGCGTGAATTTACAGGGTATCTATATCCTTCGGAAATTGAAGGACGCCGGCGGACTTAAGTTCCGCCAAGCCATTGCCGCCGAACCGCCCGACGGTCTCAAGGACGGCGACCGCGTTGCCTTGATTCCCGAAGACTGGGTGCTTCACCCGGACGCTATCGTTCGTGTGCAATTCAAGCGTGATGAGCGTCGCAGCGGATTCTACGTCCCCATGGAGGCCATCATGCCGACGGACAAAAACAGCGGCTATCTTTTCGTTACCGACGGCGACGGAGCAAAGATGAAGGCGAAAAAACTCACCGTTACGCTCCACGAAACGGTAGGCGAATTACAGCGTATCGAAAGCGACCGGTTGGCTGACGGTATGGGCGTTATTGTCGAAGGCGTGAACTACCTGAAAGACGGCGAACTGGTAAGCATCGTTTCAAAGAAGGGGGAATAAACCATGTCGCTACCCCGCTTTACGTTGACGCATCGCTCTGTCATACTCGCGGTCATTATCGTCGCGATGACCCTCGGCGTTGTCAAATATCTGACCATGCCGCGTCGCGCC
>JAUVIQ010000048.1 GCA_030592655.1 Planctomycetales bacterium
ACCGGTCAGGATAACCTTGTCATGATCCGTACCGGCTGACAGGCCGCCGATTTCAATTTCCATTGCAGCGCCCGCAGCCTGCGTGTAGTCGCCTTGAATATTCGTGGTGCCCGGTGATGTTCCCGGTGCGAGCGTCCCGCCGTTGTTGAGAAGATCGCCGCTGAACGTCCCGACGTTCAGCCGCCCGCCGGTAAAGTTGAACACCCCGCCATGAGTGTGCTCGATGCTGTCGGCAGTGAGCGTCCCGCCGGTAAAATTCACCGTACCGGGATTCCCGACCTTGAGCGTGTCGCCGACATTCACGCTGCCGCCATTGCTGATAGTCAACTCGCCCGACACATCCAACTCGGTAGCGACTTCCAGGGCGCCGTTGGAAAGGGTGTAGGTGCCGTTTGCTCCCACTGCTACTGACCCTGATGCATTAACAGAACCGCCAGACTGCGTTATAGAACCCGCCGAGGCAAGCGTTCCGACAGTGAACGTACCGCCCTGGATGTTCATAGTCCCGCGATTCATTACATATCCGGCACCGGCATTGGCCGAAATCGTGATCCCCGCATTGTCGGTAATGCACGCATACGCCGAAGAGTCCGGCAGGCCTGTACTCCATCCCGAGTCTTGCCAGTTTCCGCCGGCGGACGTCCACATCGTATCTCGGGGGGTTCCGCCTGGTCGAAAGGTGTCCATTCCCGCGATGCCCCAATCGGAGGCGACAGAGGCACGACGGAATCGCTCCCAGCGTGGCGTGCTTGACGTGCTCCATGTGTCCCGGCAGGCGTATTCACGATAGCCGTAGGTGTTACGGAAGCCGATTGCCGTAACGGAGTGGTCAACGTTTCCGTCCCCGTCGCTGTCCACGCTCAACTTCATCGGACGACCCATACGAATCTCATGCGTAAATTCGGTCCACTTCGGCATGGAACCCCCATCACCCCCGGCTGTGAAACTGTACCCGCGCCAGGAAGTGTAGTCCTCCATTCCGGGGCCGATTTTATTCGTCCAGGTAGCGCCGTACGTCAAGTCCTCGCTGCTGAGAGAAGTCAACATGAAATCGGCCAGGCAATTGTCCGCGTGTGCCCCGCCAAGTTCCGATTTGTCCGTGTAGGGGGAACTATAGTACATATCGTCAATCCCGTCATACAGAGCGTAGTCGGCTACGTGTTCCGGACTGGCAATGGCGTCCTGGATCGCGTTTTGGTTGGTGGACCATTTGTTTGAGCCGGGAATCATGCCCGAATACCCGTAGGTATCCCAATAGCCCATAATCATCATCCCGGCTGTGGGACTACAACCGTGGGTCCAGTCATAGGCCGGCACCTCGCCGAGAACCACCTCCTCGCCGTGGGCAGGGGCGACGGCTAACGTGAGCAGGACAACGCAAACGACAAACAAGGCCAACCGCGAGGAACACAGCATCGAAGCCTCCTTTTCTTCGCAGCATCAGGTGGAACCAGCAAAGATATCGTAAGACCGACGAACAAAAGTTACAAAAACACCTCTTCAAGACTATACCACAAATCCTGAAAATACGAAGCAAAAATGGTGAGGGATGGCTGGGCTTCTTTTGTGTCTCTTGCAAATTTTACCTAAAAACACCGGCAATCGGTGGTAATCCGCTGATGAGAAGAATATACTCAATTAGCATTTAGCAGTCAGCGGTCAGCAATCAGCAAAAAAACAATAAACGTAAATGTTGGACGTGGTATCATTTGCAGGGAATGCAGACAGGGTAAATAGGTTTCAAGAAAGGGACGGCTATGCGTTATGCGGTAATCATGGCTGGTGGGTCGGGAAAGCGGCTCTGGCCGGCGAGCAGGGAAAGTAAACCGAAACAATTAATCAAACTGGTCGATGGCAAGTGTTTGCTGGACCTGGCGATAGCCCGGCTGGAGGGTCTGTTCGAGCCGGAGCAGATACTCGTTATTACCAACGCCGCCTATGCCGAGGAGGTTCGCAAGTGTCTTCCGTCGCTACCGGCGGAGAATGTAATAGGCGAACCGAAGGGGCGCGACACTGCCAACGCCATCGCGCTGGCGGCTGAACTGGTGGCTGCACGCGATTCCGACGCGACGATGGCGGTCTTTACCGCGGACCACATCATTCGCCCGGAAGATGAGTTCCGCCAGTGCGTCGATCGCGCCTGCCTGGCGGCAGAAGAGAACACCGGGGCGCTTGTTACCTTCGGTATCCGTCCGACCTTTCCGCACGTCGGGCTTGGGTATATCCATTGCGGCGAGAAGAAAGACGAATCGACCTATTGCGTCTGCGCGTTCAAGGAAAAACCCAAACACCATACTGCCCGCTACTACGTGGAATCGGGCGAGTATTTCTGGAACAGCGGAATGTTCGTCTGGAAGGTCGGCGCGATCCGAAATGCGCTGAAGAAGTTTCTACCTGAATCGGTCGATGCCCTAACGCCTGTCGGCGATGCTGCAAAGGAAGGCAAGGACATCACCGGACTGTTGAGCGAGATTTACCCCAAACTATGCAAAATCAGCATTGATTACGCGGTTATGGAAAAGGCCGACGATGTCCTTATGGTCGAATTGACCTGCCAGTGGCTTGACGTCGGTTCCTGGCCTGCGCTGGCGGAGGTGGTGGAGCAGGACGACGACGGAAACGCAATAGTCGCACCACGGGCCGTTGTCATCGACTGCAATCAGAACGTCATTTTCTCCGATGAGGAACACCTTGTGGCAGTGGTCGGAATGGACGATTGCATCATCGTACACACAGCCGACGCCACGCTGGTCTGCAATAAGTCCGACTCCCAGCGGCTCAAAGAACTGGTCGATCTGATCGAACAAAAATACGGGTCGGAATACATTTGATTGCGGATTGCGGATTGCGGATTGCGGATTGCGGATTTTTTCCTGGTCCCAAGTCCCTAATCCCTGTTCTACTGACTACTATGAGCAGGTGGATTGGGATAGATCATGGCACAAAGCGTATCGGTGTAGCCGTCGGCGACACTGAGGGGCGGATCGCTACGCCGTTGGCGGTTTTATCGGCGGGCGATGTCGGTTTTGGCGAACGGATTAAGAAAATCGTTACTGAGTACGACGCCGTCGGCGTAGTCGTCGGTTGGCCTTTGCTGGGTGACGACAGCGAGGGTTCGCAAGCCAGATTGGTGAGACGGTTCGCCGCGGACCTGGCCGATCGCACCGGTCTGGATGTCAGGCTATGGGACGAACGGTTGAGCAGTTTCCAGGCGGATGAACACCTCAAAGGCGAATTTACCATCAAGCAGAAAAAACACCGCCACGACGCTGTGGCGGCAGCGACCATCCTGGAAGATTTTTTCACCGGAGCAGGCCCCACCTCAGCGTTGCGGGCCGCCGATTTGGGTCAGCAGGAGAACAGTAATGACTGATGTAAATCACAAAGTGAAGATTCTTCTCCTGGCGATGATGCTCACAATCAGTTTTATTGGTCTGTGGTCCAACGCGTATGGAGAAGAAAACAAAAAGATGAAGGATCTCCAGGTAGTCCGAAAAAGACTCTATGAGTCTTTTCTGACCAGAATTCCAACCAGGATTCCCAATCCCTCACCGGCCGAGATCAAGGGATTTGTTGCTTCATTGCAGCCTGACGGCAGTTGGCCGGATATAGATTACAAAGACCGAACCAGGTCGATGTGGAAAACGACGTTTCACTTGCAAAGGCTTCAGGCAATGGTTCGAGCCTATCGGTCTCGTGGGCACGTTCTGTATAAGAATCCAAACCTCAAACGGAGTATTCTGTCCGCTCTTGATTTCTGGTTCAGGAAAGATTTCAAAAATAGCAACTGGTGGTGGAACGAGATTGGCGTGCCAATGGCCCTTTCTCCGACACTGATCTTGATGGAGGACAATCTATCTAAGGATCAGCGGAATGCAGGGAACAGGCTTCTAAAGCGGGCCGCATTGGGTATGACAGGACAAAACCTGATGTGGGTGGCAAAGATCACGCTTATTCGTGGATGTTTGGAAGACAAATCCGAAATTGTTGTAGAAGCGTCCAAGCGAATGGCTGACGAAATCCGAATCACGTCAAAGGAAGGTATTCAGGCAGATTTCAGTTTCCACCAACACGGTCCCTGTCTTTATTCCGGCGGATATGGTCTTAACTTTTCTGACACTGCAAGGTGGGCTTACATCCTGAAAGGCACGCAGTTTGAATTCCCCGCCCGGAGGATAGAGATATTGTCAAACTACATATTGGACGGGCAGCAGTGGATGATTCGCGGCCAAACCTTTGATTACGGCGCCATTGGGCGTGAGATTACGAGAAAAGACATACACACAAAGACCAAGAGTCTTTTGGATGCTTGTACGTATATGGCGAAACTGGTGACACCGCGGCAGGCGGAGTTCGAGGCTTTCGCCAAATGCCTCCGAGACGGAAAGCAACCCGGAGCCACAGGCTTCCACGGCAACCGGCATTTCTGGCGGTCGGATATGATGACTCATCGTCGAAAGGATTACTACACGTCGGCGCGGATGTTTTCGAACCGTATGTTCAACACAGACATGCCCTGCAATGATGAAGGGTTGAAAAGTCACCACATTGCCGATGGGACAACCTTTATACTTCGTACAGGCGGGGAGTACCGGAACATTTTCCCCGTTTGGGACTGGCGTAAAATCCCCGGAACCACGATCGAACAGACCGGGACCAAATACGACCAGAAAACGGTCCGCAGGCGCGGCAAGACCAGTTTTGTTGGTGGGGTATCAGACGGCACCTACGGCATGGCTGCATTCAACTTTACTCGCGACGGGCTGACGGCTCGAAAGGCATGGTTCTACTTCGACGACGAGTTCGTCTGCCTCGGCGCCGGCATTACCTGCACGACGGATAATCCGGTCTTCACATCAATCAACCAGTGCCGCCTCAAAGGAAACGTTGTCATATCTGATGGAAAGAAACAGGAAAAGGCCAACAAGGGACAACGTAAGTTGAGTAACCCGCTGTGGGTTTTCCACGACGGGGTGGGGTACGTTTTCCCCGACACCAGGAAAAATGTGGTCTATCTCAGAAACGACGTGCAGACAGGCAGTTGGTGGAGTATTGCCCACCGCTATCCCGACAAGAAGAAGATTTCCACGGATGTTTTCAGCCTTTGGCTTGATCACGGTAAAAGCCCGTCGAACGCATGTTACTCATATATTGTCGCTCCGGCTGTCGGGTTGGAGAAGATGAAAGCGTACGCGAAGAACCCGCCTGTCGAAGTTATCAGCAACACGCCGGATTTGCAGGCAGTGAGGCATAAAGGCTTGAAGATAATCCAGGCCGCGTTTTACAAGGCAGGCGTGCTTCGGATCAAAAACGGTTTGGTTATTACGGTGAATAAACCGTGTTTGCTACTGGTTCATCAGAAAAAAGAGGGGCTGCAAATCGCCGTCTCCAACCCGAAAAATAAGCCGCTGAATGTTGAAGTGGAAGTCAACGCGAAGTTTCAGGGAGAAGGATGCGCCTGGCTCGACGAGCGGGGCCTTTCTCGCATCACGTTCAAATTGCAGGACGGGCAGTTTGGTGGAAAGAGTTCGGTGCGCCTGTTGAGACGTGCGGACGAGAAAGTTCCGAAGACCCGATGAGTACCGAAATTATACGTTCGCAAGAAGGCCTGGCCTACTTTTAATCGTCGTCGGAATCGGCGGCGAGTGCTTCGAGTGCGGCGCCGGCTCAGCCTCGGCGCCGCGACCGGCGGATTTGGGTCCACAGGAGAACAGTAATGATTGATGTGAACTACAAACTGAAGATTCCTGTTCTGGCGATGGTGCTCACAATCAGTTTTCCTGGTCTGTTGTCCAATGCACATGGAGGAGAAAACAAAAAGATGAAGGATCTCCAGGTAGTCCGAAAAAGACTCTATGAATCTTTTCTGACCAGAATTCCAACCAGGATTCCCAATCCCTCACCGGCCGAGATCAAGGGGTTTGTTTCATCATTGCGGCCGGCCGGCAGTTGGCCGGATATAGATTACAAAGATCGAACCGTGGCACTGTGGCAAACGACGTTTCACCTGCAAAGGCTTCAGGCAATGGTTCGAGCCTACCGGTCTCGTGGGCACGCGCTGTATGAAAACGCGGACCTGAAGCGGAGTATCCTTTCCGCCCTTGATTTCTGGTTCGTGAAAGATTTCAAGATTGGCCACCTATGGTGGGAAGTCATAGGTGTGCCAAAGGCCCTATACCCGATACTTGTCTTGATGGAGGACGATCTATCCGACGCCCAACTGGCAGCGGGCATAAAGATCCTTCACCGTGGATACCGCGACGGCAGATGGGAGTTCTACGGCCCGGCTACGGGGCAGAACCTCCTATGGCTTACCGGAATCCATGTTGTCAGGGGATGCCTGGAAAAGAATCCCCAGGAGGTCGCCCGACCTTTTAAGAGAATCGCCCAGGAAATACGGATCACTTCAAAGGAGGGCATTCAGGCCGACTACAGTTTCCACCAGCATGGCGCGTGCCTCTACTCAGGGGAATACGGGCTCAACTTCACCGTGGACTGCGCGCGCTTCGCCTACTACGCTCACGGTACGCGGTTTGGCCTGCCCGAAGAGAAAATAAGAATTCTCTCGGCGTACATCCTGGACGGGCAACAATGGATGGTTCGCGGTCAAACCTTTGATTACGGTGCTGTTGGGCGTGGGATTACGAGGAAAGATTCGAGGTTCACCCGCGATATGAAGAGGCTTTCGGATGCTTGTATGCACATGGCAAAACTGGCCACACCCCGGCAGGCGGAGTTCGAGGCCTTTGCCAAGCGCCTCAAGGGCGCCGCACAGCCGGAGGCCGCAGGCTTCCACGGCAATCGGCATTTCTGGCGGTCGGACATGATGACTCATCATCGAAAGGATTACTACACATCGGCGCGGATGTTTTCGAACCGCATTTTCAACACTGACATGCCTTACAACAAGGAAGGGATGAAGAACCACCACATTGCCGATGGGACAACCTTTATATTTCGTACGGGCGGGGAGTACCGGAACATTTTCCCCGTTTGGGACTGGCGCAAGATCCCCGGGGCCACGATTGAACAGACCGGGACCAAATACGACCAGAAAACGGTCCGCAGGCGCGGGAATCGCAGTTTTGTCGGCGGAGTATCAGACGATCTTTATGGAATGGCTGCATTCGACTTTACTCGCGACGGGCTGACGGCTCGCAAGGCCTGGTTCTACTTCGACGACGAGTTCGTCTGCCTCGGCGCCGGCATTACCTGCACCACGGATAATCCGGTCTTCACATCAATCAACCAGTGCCACCTCAAAGGAGACGTTGTCGTATCTGATGGAAAGAAACAGGAAAAGGCCAACAAGGGACAACGTAAGTTGAGTAACCCGCTGTGGGTTCACCATGACGGTATAGGGTACGTTTTCCCCGACACCAGGAAAAATGTGGTCTTTCTCACTAATGACGTGCAAACGGGCAGTCGGTGGAGTATTACCCACCGCTATCCCGACAAGAAGAAGATATCCACTGATGTTTTCAGCCTTTGGCTTGATCACGGTAAAAGCCCGTCGAACGCATGTTATGCGTACATTGTCGCTCCGGCTGTCGGGTTGGAGAAGATGAAAGCGTACGCAGAGAACCCGCCTGTCGAAGTTATCAGCAACACGCCGGATTTACAGGCCGTGAGGCATAAAGGTTTGAAGGTAATCCAGGCCGCGTACTACAAGGCAGGCGTGCTTCGGATCAAGAACGGTTTGGTTATTACGGTGAATAAACCGTGTTTGCTACTGATTCATCAGAAAAAAGAGGGGCTGCAAATCGCCGTCTCCAACCCGAAAAATAAGCCGCTGAATGTTGAAGTGGAAATTAGCGCGAGGTTACAGGGAGAAGGATGTGTCTGGCTCGACGGGAGGGGCCTTTCTCACATCACGTTCAAATTGCCTGGCGGGCAAGTTGGCGGAAAGAGTTCAGTGCGTTTGTTGAAATACACAAACAAGAACATATCGAAGAGCCGAAGGTTTTGAAGAATCGTTTAAATAGGGCAATCGCAAAAGACAAAGGTGTCAAAGGAGCCGCCCAAATGAAGAATCTGCGAGGACTGATTCCGGTAATTTTCCTGATGGTCATTGTCGGCTGCGATAAGGTCAGGGTTTCTGTGGATCCGTCCTCATCCCCGTCTTCGTCTCTCCAGACCGAGGCGGATGTATCGGATCGTGATTTTGCAGCAAGGCATAATCGCGTGAGGCGAGGCGTCAATATGCTGACCATCAGACCCAGAGGCCCCGGCGCGACGCTTGATAAAATCGCCATTATCAAGGTCCAATGAGCGATTGCGCGAACTCTACTGCTGCTCTTCGTCGGAATCGGAGGCGAGTGCTTCGAGTGCGGCTATGGGGTCGTATTCTTCGGACCCGCTTTCGTCGGCCTGGAGTTCGAGGATGCCTGCTTCAGCCTCCTCGACCGGCGACTTGGTCGATTTGGTCCTGGCGGGCGTGATTTGTTCGGGCTTCCCGTCAATCTGGACGGTGAAGGTTGTCGGGCCCAGCGTGATTCGGTCTCCCGCCTTCAATTCCGATTCGTTGACGCGATGATTGTTGATGTAGGTTCCGTTGGAACTGGCCAGGTCGCGGATGAGCAGATTGTCGTCCGACTTTATCAGTTCGCAGTGCCGCCTGGATATGCTCACCAGCGGTATCTTGAGAGTGCAGTCCTCTCCGCGTCCGATGACTGTGGTCTTGTTTGTGATCGCAAAGTCTCTTTGCTGTCCGTCCCGTCTAAACATCACCAGTTTGACATCCATTATTTCACCTTTCGCGTAAAGCGCCCAGCGACTCGGATTTATCAATAATCGCCAATACCGAAGCCTGTCGAACCGTCCCGACCCCGCATTTTTAATCCAACCCATATTTTAATCCATAATTTCTGTCTTGCAAAGGAAAAACAATCAGGAAAGGACAGGTGCGTGTAACCGGATTTTCCGGCTTCTGTGCAACTGACAGGTTGAGCGGGCTGATTCAATCCCGTCCGCTTTTCGCCGGGTCAGGATTTTCACCGTGTATTTTGCTGCACACTACTTGATATGCCCCTCCAATGCGCCGATAGCATTGAAGCAGGGCTGTTGATTCTACAGAAACCGGGTTGCGGAATAAGCCCGGATTCAATGCCTGCGTATCGTATGCTTTAAATAGACGTTCAGTGGTTGCGTGGATGAGGAGGCTGTAAATGCTTGTGATGCCGGGGTATGCGAATCTCGTGTATCAGGGGAGGCGTTACGCTTCTGGTCGGTTCTTGGGCTTGGGGTTTCGTGCTGCCCCCGTATTGTTCCGGGAGGAAATCGGTGCCATTTAAATCGTTGAAAACCAAAACCATGCCGATTGGTGTTGATCTCGGCACTTCCGCCGTAAAAATGGTCCAGATGCGTCGTAACAATGGTCAGACGGAGCTCTTTGCAGCCGCACATGCCGACGTTCCGTCCGATTTTCGGAATGACGCCGGAAAGATGCGTGGTTTCCAGGCCCGGTGCATTCGGGACCTCCTGAAAAGTCATGGTTTCAAAGGGCGTCAATGCACCTTTTCAGTCCCGGCAGCCGATACGTTCGTCCAGCATGTCAAGATAGCCAAAATGCTTCCCAAGGAACTCGACAAGGCATTGCAATGGGAACTCGAAGGCAAACTCCCATTCAATTACAAAGACGCCATTATCCGACGTGTAATTGTCGAACGAGTCCAGAACGAAAACGATTCCGAGCAGGAAGTAATCATCATAGCCATTTCGCGGCAGTCTGCTGAAGCGTATCTGAAAATGGCCGGTATCGGTAAAATTGAAGTCGTCGCAATGCACGTGGAGCCGTTTGCCATTCTCGAATGTTTCACCCGCCTCTGTCGTCAGAATAGTTCCACTTTGTTCCTTGATATCGGGTGTACCTACACTCAGGTGGTCATAGCCCACGGTCCGAAATTGGTCTTTGCCCGCAATTTGCTGTTCGGTGCGGATCGAATTGACAGCGATGTTTCCAAGTCGCTTGGGATGGATGTCGAGGAAGTAAAATCAATCCGCCGTAAGGTTTCCGATCCGGAGACTTCGGCGGCGACGGAGGCTGATCGTCTGTATGAGGCGGTGAGCGAAACGCTGACGGTCGGGGTTGATGAAATCACAAAGTGTCTGCGTTACTACGATTCGATATTTCCGTCCAGACCGGTCGAGCGGGCTATATTTCTCGGCGGTCAGGCGAAAGACAAACGTCTGTGCCAGGATATTGCCCGTCAGTTAAACCTTCCGTCCCAGATTGGAGCCCCGCTGGCGAAGATAAAGCACGCCGAAAACGCCGGGATCGGATCTGAAAACGGACCGGACGTCCGAGACCGAGTAGCCCAACCTGAATGGGCGGTCGCGGTGGGATTGAGCCTTGGGGCGAGGAAAGATCTCAGGGCTGCGTGAGGTGAAAACAAATGAGTCTTATGAGTCTGCTACCCGATGATTATATCGCGCACCAGAGGCAAAAGCGCGCCAACCTGATGTGCCTGCTTCTGTTTGTAGCGGTCATGGCAGGCTTGGGGGGGGCGGTACTTGTCTCGGAGCGAAAACACCAGCGTACACAGGAAGTCTGCGAAAGGGTCGATAAGTCTTACGAAGAGGCTGGGAAACTCATCCAGCAGATGCAGGAACTGGACGTTACACGCCAGAGCATGCTCCAAAAGGCCAATCTGACAGCGGCTCTGCTTGAACGTGTACCGCGAAGTTACCTCCTGGCTACGATTACCAAAGCCCTCCCTGAAGGCGCCTCGCTGACGGATTTTGAACTGAGTACGAAACTTCCGAAAAGGAAGTGTGTCCCGGCAAGGAAAAAAACAAAATTCAACAAGGTCGCCGCCGATAAAAGTAAAAAAAAGACCCCGAAGACTCCAAAGAAGGTAGAGATCGAAATCACCGTTACAGGTCTGGCTGGTACCGACGTGCAGGTCGGAAGGTTCATCGACACGATGAAACGATGTCCGCTGATAGAATCGGCCAATCTGGTCGTTACCCAGGAAAAGGAAGTCGAAGACTGCATCATGCGTGAGTTTGAGGTGATTCTTCACCTGAAGGAGAGCGCCGACGTTCAAAACCAACCGTCCGATACCGCAACGACTGCGATCAAGGACGGCACGGACAAGAGAGAATCCTGATGAAATTCGGAATTCGAGAAATCGTATTCGTAATCGTACTGATGGCGATTCCAGTTGGGGCGTGGTGGTTCGTATTTCGTCCAGCCGATGCTCGCGACGACGAAATGATGAAACAAATCGAAACACGACAACAGAAACTCCAATCGCTGAACCGCGCTACGGCCACTATCGGAGACATGAAAACGGAGATTGCGTCGCTGAAAGAGGCCGTTACGTTCTTCCACTCAAAATTACCCAGCGAAAAGGAAATCGACAAAGTTCTCCAGGAAGTCTGGCGATTGGCTGAAGCAAACAAACTGACTATCAAGAGTATCCGAATGCTCAAGTTCTCCGCCGCAGCGGTAACGCTGACCGATCCGTCCGGACCTTATGCCGAGCAGCCGATTTCGTTGAAACTGGAGGGTCCCTTTACAGGTTTCTACGGATTCCTCCTGGCGCTGGAGTCCCAGCCAAGGATTATGCGCATCCAGCAGCTGGATATTAAAAAGCTCGCCAAACAAGGCGAGGGATACATACACGTTGATTGCACGGTATCGGTCTTCTTTGAACGTTCCGACAAAGGATGAAATTATGCCTGAAAACATATATGGCGAGTCAGGTTTGGGAAACGACGGTCAGCCCGACGATATCGGGTTCGATGCGGTAGCGGGCGCCGAGACCGGCGAATCCGTTCAGCAGCAAGGTCGCAGCCCATACAAGACGCAGATGATGCGCTCCAATATTTTCCTGGTGGTGCTGTTTGTCGGCGCTGCCGCCGCTGTCTATGGGTTATCTTTGCGGAAGGGACCGACCGAAGCCTCCGCCGAACAGAAGACAATAGAGTGCCGCGTTGACAGCGCGATCCTCCGTATCGCCAATGCGGCTCCAACAGACGTAAAGACGCCGTCTTCAGGACAAGTTACCGGCAGGATTCTCAAAACCTTCTACGACCAGATTGCCAAACGGCAAATCCCGCTCCGCGACCTGAAGAAAAATCCTTTCGTGCTTGTTCGTACGAAACGAAAAATTATCTCCGTCGTCAGGAAACCGTCCAAGGCCAAAGTCGTCAAGAAAAGCCCGCAGGAAATAAGCAGGGAAGAGGCGCTGGCCGCCCTAAAAACGCTGCATCTTCAGTCGGTCATGATGGGGCGCAACGGAGGAACTGCCCTTATCTCCAACAACTTATTTACCGTCGGGCAGACGATTGAGGGATTTAAGATCAAGAGCATAAACTCCAAACTGGTCGTGCTGGTCCGGGACGGTATTGAGTTCACGCTGGAGATGCCGTAAGCGTAGGAGGTTTCCCAACAGTGTCACAGGGTCATCACAATGATACCGGCGAGTTGAATTTGACGGAGGCGACAAAACCCCCTCCTGTCGGAGTTGATGGACCGGTCGAATTCGCCGAACTGTGGCGACCTGAACGGGGGAGTGAATTTCCGCAGGGACCGGCGTCTATACTGCTCAAGGACGGAAAGGTTACCGCCGACCAGATTGAATCGGCACTGAAGCAGCAGAAGGAAAACTCCCACCTCACCGTCATGGAAGCATTGGTAGAAGCCGAAGTGGTTGACGAGACTACAGCCCTGAAGGCCACTGCCGCTTATTTCAATATCCCGTTCCTCTCGATTGAACCGTCGGACGTTGATCCTTCGGTCTTCGAACTGCTTGATCCGGAATTCATCCAGCGAAAGTGCGTTATTCCAGTCCGCCGTGAGGACGACAAGGTTATCGTCGGTATCTCCAATCCGGCGGACATCTTTCTGGTTGATGAGATTAAGCAGCGTATTCGCGGATCGGTGCGGATGGTTGTGATCTCGCCCGCCGACATCGCCGGCGTAGTCGAGGAACTGAACGAATCCCGCATCCAGGGCGTTGACGAAATCATGCAGGGTATCGACGAAGATGAGGTAGAAGTAGTCGAGACCCAAACCGATGAAGTAGCCGACCTGGAGAAAATCGCCGGTGAAAGCCCCGTTATCAGATATGTGAACTTCCTGATTACAAAGGCTGTTCAGGACGGCGCTTCGGACATCCACATCGAACCGGGTGAAAATAAGCTGCGAGTTCGATACCGCATCGACGGGGTGCTGTTCGGGCAATTGGCCCCGCCGATGACGATGCACCCCGCCATTATTTCGCGCTTGAAAATCATGGCGAACCTCGACATCGCCGAACATCGCCTTCCGCAGGACGGGCGAATCAGGGCAGTGGTTCGCAACCAGCGAATCGACCTGCGAGTCAGTACGCTCCCCACGACGCACGGGGAAAAGTGCGTTATCCGTATCCTCGACAGCAAGTCGATTCTCGTTGGACTCGAAAACCTCGGTATGTGGGATGATACGCTCCATAATTTTAGACGACAGATTCACCAGCCTCACGGAATCGTACTGGTAACGGGACCGACAGGAAGCGGAAAAACGACAACCCTTTATTCGGCGCTCGGAGTAATGGATGGGGATACACTGAACATCTCGACGGTCGAAGACCCCGTTGAGTACCAGCTCGGTTTTACCAACCAGGTTAACGTTCGCGAGCATATCGGTCTGACCTTTGCAGCCTCCCTGCGAAGCCTGCTTCGACAAGACCCCGATGTTATCATGGTGGGCGAGATACGCGACGAAGAGACCGCTCGTATCGCGGTCCAGGCGTCGCTGACAGGACACCTGGTGCTTTCGACACTGCACACCAACGACGCGCCTTCGTCCATTACCCGCATGATTAACATCGGTATCGAACCGTACCTCATCGCCGCAAGCGTCAACGCCATCCTGGCTCAACGATTGGTCAGGAAAATATGCGAAAACTGCAAAACTCCCGAAACGGTTATGCAGGAGGGGGCTGCTCGATACCTCGCCAAACACAATGCCGACATCTCGCAGGTGTACCGAGGCGCAGGATGTGATAAATGCAGAAATACCGGATACAAGGGAAGGCTCGGTATTTACGAGATGCTCGAAGTCGATGACGAGATGCGGGATACGATTATTGCCAGTCCGTCTTTGATGGACCTTCGCCGAGCGTGTGCAGCCCACGGGATGAGAACACTGGTCGAGGACGGGCTACAGAAACTCGCAGCCGGTCTGACAACCATCGAAGAGATCGCCAGAGTAACCGAAACGTAACTGGCCACCAGCAGGAGAGAATGATGAACCTTCAGGAATTGTTGAAAGAGTCTATAGATCGCGGTGCTTCTGACATTCACATTGTAACTGGTCAGCAACCGATCTTTCGCATTAATACGGAGTTGCTGGAGTCGGATTATCCCATCATGACCAGCGAAGCCGCTGTTGATATGGTGCGTGAGATGCTGGGCGCCCGTCGATATGCCCAGTTTCTCCGACGGCGCGATTATGACTTCGCCACTCACGTGAAGGATCGTGCACGCTTCCGCGTCAACGCACATTTCCAGCGGGACACGATTTCCATCGCCTTCCGTGCCATTCCCGGTGATGTCCCGTCGCTGGACAGCCTGAACTTACCTCCGATAGTCAGCACCTTCACCGACTTACCGAGCGGACTCGTACTGGTTACCGGCGAAACAGGCTCCGGAAAGAGCACCACGCTGGCATCCATGATCGACAAGATGAATCACAAGTACGGCTACCACGTGATCACTCTGGAAGACCCCATCGAATATACGCTTCAGCACGACAAGTGTCTCATCGAGCAGCGGGAAGTCGGAAGCGATGTACCGTCGTTCGCATCGGGTCTGAAGCACGTACTTCGGCAGGACCCGGATATTATCCTCGTCGGCGAAATGCGAGACCTGGAGACCATCAGCGCCGCAATCACTGCCGCTGAAACCGGACACCTCGTCCTTTCCACATTGCACACCCAATCGGCCGCACAGACCGTCGAGCGAATCATTGACGTATATCCTGCCGAGCAGCAGAACCAGATACGCGCAATGCTCTCCAATACGCTCCAGGCCGTCATTTCGCAGAGACTTTTCAAGCGGATAGATCGCTCGGGGATGATCCCTGCCGCTGAGGTGCTGATCTGCAATAATGCCACGCGTGCGTGCATACGGGAAAATCGCGTCTTTGAGATTCCCAACATTATCCAGACGAATGCGGCAATGGGTATGATTACGCAGGACCAGTCTCTCAAACGACTGTTCCTCAATGGCTGTATCTCGCGCAAAGACGTGCAGACAAACGCAAAGACGAAAGACCTGCTGGAAGCGGCGCTCAGCGCATAAGCAGCAGGGAACCTAGCCGAACGGAACCAAACGGGCCGAAACGGGCCGAAACGGAACGATTCGGGCCAATTGGGAACAATTGGGAACGATTGGGGCCAATTCGGGCCAATTGGGGCCAATTGGGAACAAAGCCCAAATCCGTAAATCCTTCTGTGCCAAACACTTGCGATTTTCGGGGTTGTTTTTGGGTCCATTTTGAAAAATTCGCCCTTGCCTATCTTACCTAAATTGCCCGGCTTATCGTTGACTGGTTCATCTGTTTTTCTTTTCCAAGTCCCAAATCCCAAGTCCCTGTTTTCGGTATTCCGGTATTCCGGTCTTCGGAGTCTGTCTTCACTTGTCAAAGAACACCCGGACGCACCAAGACGCCCTCTATATTAACTTTTGCGTTCACGTTTGCGC
>JAUVIQ010000274.1 GCA_030592655.1 Planctomycetales bacterium
ATAAGCCCCCGTACGCAGACCCTCGCCGAGGAACTCATCGCCGGACATTATCCTCCCGGCCGGCGGGCGCACGTATCGGCCGATTTCAATCCTCGTAAAGCACTTTGGCAGAATGTAATGAGAGATATGTACGATATACACCACCGTCACGGACGCGAAGGCGTTACGTGGAGAAGAGATGAGACCTCCTGCTGGCCGGTGCTGCGAAACCAATATTACTCCGAACTCGATGAATCGCTGGAACGAGTATCCTCACCTGCCGATCAAATGGCGGAGATGATTCGAGGACTTTACCTGACCGGATGGTAGAACAGGAAAAACAGGGACTAGGGACCCGGCTTCGCTATGGCTACGCCGTGGCAGGCTTGGGACTTGGGATTAGGCAACACGAAGTGTCCCTATGGGAAAACAGAAAAAACGGAAGATAGTGGTATGTGTCGTCTGTGGGGCGTGCGTGGTGCTTGGGACGATGTTATTGTACGGGCGTTTCAACCGTCCCAAGCCTGAACCTGCCCGCAGTTACGTCGGCGTAAATTCCGGCTCGACGCCCACGACAGCGCCCGTTCACCCGGCGGAGTTAGCAGCCAAACCACTGGCAGGGAGCGGACTTGAAATGCTCCGTGCCGGCGCGGATGATATTATCGCTCCGCCCGATGCCGTCATGCACCACGCCATTCGAAAGAAGATGGCTGACGGCAGCGCCGATGTCGTTACTTACACCGTGAAGGCGAAAATCGCGGATGTGGAAAAATTTTACCGCGACCGATTGACCAAAGACGGTTATAAATTACTACAGCGGAAACCGGCAATGCAGGCGGGGGGGATATCGCTGATGTTCCTGCGGGAAATGCGACACTATAGCGTAAAACTGCAACCGGTCGATAAAGAAAACAAGAAGACAAAAATAGTCCTGGTAGTGGCTGAAAATGACCAATGAAGGTCGGTCGTTTATAAAGGGAGCGCCTGATGTCCGAAACAATCGTCTGGAACAAGAAACTGCTGGTCGTATCGCTGATACTGGCGGTTTTGGCCGTTGCGATGTTCTACATTTACATTCACGCCCAGGAGACAAAACTTCGCGGCGAAACAGTCGAGATACTCCAGTGGAGTCGAAGCCTCAAAATCGGAGACGAAATATCCGCAGCGGATACGACGGTTGCCAGGGCAAACTCATCGACCACGAACCTGAAGGGTGTTTTACGGAAAGCAAGCAAGGATGAATTCGTCGGCAAGCACGTAAGTCGCAGCGTCAGCCGGGGCGATAAAGTTTATTACAAGGACATATTGGAAAGTAGTTCGGGCACAGCGGCCGATGACATAACTCCGGGTATGCGGGGTTTCACGCTGCGTGTGGATCCGAACTATACCCCCGGCGACATACTGCGGGTCGGCGGAAGGATGGATATTCTGGGCAGGGTTCATCCCAAAGGCAAACCGGAAAAGACCTATACGCTCGTTCGGAATCTGCGTGTACTGGCCGTCGGCGGTCATGGAGAGAAACCCGAAGAATCCTTCAAGTCCAAACGCCGGCGGAGGTACAATCCGGGAATAAGGGTCTATCGTTCCGTAACCGTAGAAGTCTCGCCGGAACTGGCTGAACAACTGGTAGATCTGCTGGATCGCGTAAAGGGAAAGGTATGGTTGATTGTACGAAACCCCGGCGATGCACCGAAGAGAAAATCCGAGACAGGAATAAACAGCGAAGTGCTTTCGGTGTTGTCCCAGCCTATGACGGAGAAAGACAATCGACCTTAAGAAATACCGCGAATTACACGAATTGTTTTTCTTTTTCCGGAATTCGTGTAATTCGTGAAAATTCGCGGAATTCGTGTTATGGAAATCTGGGTCTATAATCATCTGAACGACGAGCGTAGAGTCGTCGAGGTCAAGGACGCCGACGTGCTCATCGGGCGCGAGGATAGCAATACGATCGTGCTCAAAAGCGCCTTCGTCTCGCGTCAGCATGCCAAACTGTTCAAGGACGACGGGACTTATTACGTCGAGAACCTGGGGCTGAACGAAACGGCCGTCGCCAATAAGCAGGTTCCTCCCAAGGCCAGGGTGAAAGTTGATTACGGCGACGAGATTCGCGTCGGGGAATTTTCGCTGTTTATGATGGCTCCATCGGCGCGGCGAGGCCGGCGCGGCGACGGCGGCGTAACGCCCCGGCGAAGACTCGTGGAACTGGAGCAGAAGATACACGGCGAACTGCTCGTTCGCCTGAACCTACGAGTCGCGGGGAACGTCGCCAAGGCCGATGGCGAACACGCATCTCTGATAAAACGGCATCTCTCCGAAATAATCGCCACCAGCCTGGATGAGGTCGATTCCGAAATGTCCGACAGCCTCGTCCGCGACTTCCTCTGGCGCAGCGTCCTTTCCGAATTAAACGTTCGCTCTATCGGGAAAATCTCATATTCCTATGGGTTCAAAGAGTCCGACATCCTCCAGGCGGAACACGAAAAGACAATCAGCCAAATCATCGGCGACATCATCAGCGACTTCCCGCTCCGCCTCCAGCCTCAGTTCGTCAAGGAAGACGCCGCGATGATTGAGGCGGACTTCGACAACCAGTTGCA
>JAUVIQ010000196.1 GCA_030592655.1 Planctomycetales bacterium
CATCTCACAGGTGGCTTGCCAGGGGAACCGACGGTGTGCATTTCAAACTTGTGGCCGATTTCGGTCAACGCCGCTCACTCAGCAATACAATGGTCAACATCAAGGGAACAAGAAACATTCTGCTGGTCTATGCCGACTATCCTCACATGGCTACCAGCAGGACCTGCTTCCCGGGCATAAAGAAAAATGTCGAGTATATAATTTACGACACCGGCGAATCCGACTGAAGAGGCGCATTGCGGGTTTAGAAAGAAAGGAAAAACAGTATGTTGCAAGCGTTACGAAGCATCCTGGTCTTTATTCTGTTTGTGGCAGTCTGTCTGAACCAGTGGGGCTGTGGTGCAAGGGAGAGTGCAACAGTGGGAAATCAGGAGTCGGACAGTACCGAATGGAAGACAATCGGCGTTTTCGGATGTCATGGCGTGCTCGATGCGCATCCTGACCCCGACAGGCGCGGCAAGTATATCATCACCTGGCAGCGCTATGCGCCCAGTATGGTCAAAGGCAGGGGGCCAAAGACCGTTGAGAACGTAAGGTTTTCCACATATGACGCGCGGACGAAGACCTTCACCCCCGCTGCAAATGTCTTCGACGCACGGAATATGACTATTTACCAGGGGCATCCCTGCTGGGGATACTCGCATGGAAAGTACAGGGTCTTCTACTGCCAGAGAAGCGGAAAGAGTAATCATATCGCCGAAGTAACCGCAGATAAGTGGTCCGATTTCCAGAAATACCCGGTCGCCAACAAGGAGCCTGTAGCGACGATCGATCTGGGCGGACGTCCCATGTCCGCATTCCTGGCGGTCGATGATTCGACCGCGTGGCTGTTCTGCGAGGGCATTTCCGCCGGGAAGAGGAACCACGATTCGTTGAGTTACAGCATCTTCACCAAGGGCAAAGGGTGGGACAAAGTGAAGCACGATATACCCACAAAGAAACTCGTCGGAAGAGGCGACCACCTCATGGGCACTGCAATGATGGAGGGTAATGACATCGTATTATACTCGCCTGTCGGAATGGGAGAAAAGACCGGTAATGCCTACAGGTTCAAGACCACAGACAGGGGCAGGACGTGGTCGGCTGAACAACTGAAGGTGGAGGGTATCGCCGATCCGTTCAAACGCGACATCGACACCCAGTTGTTCACAATTGTGGTCAAAAAGGGGCGCTGGTATTATTTGTCCTGCCAGAGCCATTCCTCTCACAGATGGCTTGCCAGGGGAACCGACGGTGTCAATTTCAAACTGGTAGCAGACTTCGGAAAGCGCCGCTCCCTAAGCAATACGATGGTCAATATCAAGGGGACAAGAGATATACTACTGGTCTATGCGAACTATCCCGACCCAAACACAAAGAAAACCTGCACCACCGGGATAAAGAAAACCATCGAATATCTCATTTATGATACGGGTGAATCCGATTAGGTCCCGCCGGCAGTGAATCGCTGGGCTGTCACCAAAGGTCTCTGACGCGGAAGTGGAGGACGTTGCTCTATTTTTTCTGTTAACGATTTTTTCCGGCTTGTCAGGCTGGGGCCGCGCCGAAAATGGTCGGGGCTGTTATCCCGAAGATTTCGCATCCCGTTGCGTAAAGGAAAACAGGGGAAGCGTCCCCTATTTGCTAAAGGAGCGCAGAAGGTGATTACGAGCAGGAATGTCTTTGTCAATGTTATGGCGGTTATGGCCGGATTGATGTTTGTGTTCTGTTCTTCAGTACATGCCGGTACATACTATGTGTCCCCCTCCGGCGATAATGCCAACAACGGCCTTACGGAAAAGATCGCATGGAAGACGATTGCCCATGCCGCCAAGGTCGCCAAGGCCGGGGATACGGTTATGATCCAACCGGGTAATTACGGCTGTGAGCGTGTTGTCTTTGCCAATTCGGGAACAGAGAAACAGCCAATCAGATTCAAGGGCGTCTGGAAAAAGGCGATAATGCCCGTACTCAAAGGCGACGATACGGGGGTCGGAATAGCGATTAACGGCAAGTCGTATATCGAAGTCAGCAGGCTGGTTGTCGAGCACTATCTCGACGCCTTCACTATTGCCGGCTGGTCCCATCATATTACATTGGAGGACAACGTAGCATACGAGAATGCGGGCAAGGGCAAATTGGCTGGTAAAGGCAGAGGCTTTGCCATAGGCAGGAGCCACCACTGCACCATCCGGCGTAACGTGGGATTCGACAACGACCTGTACAATTTCATGGTGTGCGGGCATCACCAGAAAATCGAGCGCAACATCGCCTACAACACCTGGCGGACCATCCCCGGTTTCGGTAGCAGGTCCGACTACGGATTCCGCATCGACAAATGCACCGAGTCGGTCTTCCTGAACAACGTCGCCTTCGGCAACGGCTGGCACGGGTTCAGGTTGAGGTACGGCACGTCCAATAACCTCTTCAAGGGCAACAAGGCTTTCAATAACGGCGGCTACGAGTTTGAGATAAACGACAACTGCAACAACAACAAGTTCGTCGATTGCATCGCCGACGGCAGAAATGAGGATTATCCCCTGCATCCGCAGCGTGGCGGACCGATGGGGCTTGGCGGGTCGGTAGGTTTCGCGGTCTATGACGCATCAAGCGGAAACACGTTTGAGAACTGTCTCGCCAGGAACGGCTCGCGGGGATTCGACGTCAGGAGTTGTTCGTACAGCAAGAGCAGCGGTAAGGGATACGACCTGAATCTCAAGTGTGTAAAGAACAGGTTTGTCGGATGTGCAGCGGAGAACTGCGATGTTGGATTCCGCATGTTTTCGCCCGAAAACACGATGGAGCGGTGCAGGACGAAAGATGTGAAAACCCATTACGATTTGGACAGGGCGCCTGATACGGTGATAAACAATCCTCTGGATAAGGTTTTTAAGATAAAAATTGGACACGCTGACAGCCGGGTGAAGATCACATTCGCCGACAAGACCACCAAGGCGCTGGGCGGCAAGATAGAGACGGTAACGGTGAAAGCGCCTTAGTTGGAAGTGTCGCATGAACCGGGTGAGCCGATTGGTACGGTGAAGAACGACGTCTCGCCCGAACGGTTGCCGCGCCATGCACGTAACGGCGCTCGGGCCACCGTTGTCGTGGTAACACCACCTTGAAAAACTCGCCGGGAAAATCAGTTACGCACGTCAAAGACCCGGCGACGAGTTTTTGTTGACGTTTCCCCGACGCTGCCCTAAATTATAGACTTTCGACGGGGTCGGCGCTTCGAGTGCGTGTGATTGACGCTCGCAGCGAAGACCTGCCGCGTGAGGAGTCGCCTGTGACGCCTACCAGAGGCAAGGACGCCCGCGTCGTCCAGCAGGTGCGCAAGTTCGTCCGGCAATTGAGCCGAGAAGAGCGCATGCTGGTCACGCTGAAGCACAATCTATACGAGGGCGACTGGGATGGTATGGTCGCCGACCTGAAGGCAAGACTGGAAGGTAAACCGTATATCTTCAGACTCGCCAGCCGGATCACCGACGACCTCGAACGGATCGAGAGACTGCGGAACTACGAAGAAACACACAAAGTGAACCTGAGCGAATACGTTGAAATGGAATGAACAATAATACTACAACGAAACGTAATTCGTAATTGGTAATTCGTAATTGGTAATTCGTAATTGGTAATTGGTAACAGAGTGTCGGTTTTTTTTACTAATTACCATTAACAATTACCAATTACCAATTACTGATTACTGATTACTGATTACTAAAACAGGAGACATGGTATGCGGTTCGGAAAATACGTCGTGATATGCATGGTTGGGACGCTGTTGGCGGGTTGTAACTCTGCTTCGTCAGTAAATGAATGGGACCTGATCGTCGCGCCGTCGGTACTGAACGAGGCCTCCCTGAAATACTACTGGAAAGACAAGGTCAACCTTGAAGACGGCGAAACGATCCGTCAAATATGGCGCCTGGACGAAAATCTTTACGCACTGACATCAACGCACCGGCTCATTACCATAGACGCCGCTAAGGGAATGTACAAGTGGAGTTATCCCGTAGCAAACCGCGCCCAGACAGTCTTCGCGCCATGCCACGCCGATGAGGTTACGGTACCGAAAAGCACTGGAATCGCCGAACTGATCAGCCCGAACGCGAAAAACAAGACAAAACCGTTCAATGCCGTGATAATCAATACAGTCAGTTACGCTCTTCTGATTAATCGCGACACCGGCGAACTGGTCAGGAAACTTGATTTCAAATTCGTCGCCAATTCACCCGGAAGCAGCGACGGTATCCATTTCTACGTCGCGTCGGTGAAGGGGTGGTGCTATGCCGTCAGGCTCAGCGAGGGGCTTTACCAGTGGCCAAAATCTACTTCCGACATGATAACGGCCAGGCCGGTGGTCTTCAGGGATAAACTTTACATCGGAAGTCAGGACGGGAAATTCTATGCAATCAATCCGTTCAGGGGAAAAAACCGCCTTGAGTGGACAAACCTGACGGATGCCGCCATCTCGGCGGATTTCACTGTGGACAGCCGAGGATGCTTCGTCCCCAGCCAGGACTACCGACTCTATGCCTACGACAGCCTTCTCGGTGATGAATTGTGGAAAGTCGTTACCGAAGGCCCGCTGCGCAAACCTGTGCAAGTCGGCATCCAGACGGTTTTTCAGTACGCCTGGCGAGACCACCTCTACGCAATCGATCTGGCTAGAGGAGAAAAACGCTGGAAAATGCCTGAAGGACGGACCGTGCTGGCTTGTGCGAAAATCGACAAGACCCCTTACGCTATGGTCCTGACAGACAACCGGCAACTACTGCTCGTGCATGAAATACTGGGAAAGACCGAAAAATCCTTCCCGATGACGGGGCTGGACCTGTTCGTTCCGAACGCAGCCAAACCTGTTATATATGCCGCTACGACCGACGGGAAATTCGTCTGCATAACCCCCGAATCAATCAATCACATAACGCCGGAAATGCTGAAAGACTAAAAATGCGAATTGGCGAATCCGTGCAATACTAAAAAACGCCCACAGCGCGAAACTTCCAAGCCGTTCGGCCTGGAAGTTTCGCGCTGTTAGTAATCAGACATCCGTAAGGAGAACATTACTCGTGAAAACCAAAATCCAACGTGCATTAATCAGCGTCTTCGACAAAACGGGCGTAGCCGATTTCGCCAAGGCATTGGCGGAGATGGGTGTTGAGATAATTTCCTCCGGCGGGACGGCCAAGGTAATCGAGGCTGCCGGTGTAAAAGTCCGCCAGGTCCAGGAATGGACGGGGTTCCCGGAAATGCTTGGCCACCGCGTCGTAACGCTGCATCCGAAGGTCCACGGCGCGATCCTCGCGCTGCGCGACGACCCGGAACACCAGGCCGACATTGAAAAGTACGGTATCGAACCACTGGATTTGGTCTGCGTGGGGCTTTACCCGTTCGAGCAGGCCATCGCCAAGGATGGATGCACGCTGGCTGAAGCGAGTGAGATGATAGACATCGGGGGGCCTACGATGGTCCGCGCCGCCGCAAAGAACCATAAATTCGTCACTGTTGTGACC
>JAUVIQ010000015.1 GCA_030592655.1 Planctomycetales bacterium
ACGTGTGAAGATGTATCGTTATCTCTCATTCCAGTTGGTACATAAAATGGGGGCACGCCAAAGGCATGATCGAAAGCCGGCAGATGAGTGAAGTTGGAGCGATAGCGGAAACCCCTTGGGGGCGAATCTGCCGGAAATTTTCCCGCCCGTGCCTCCTGAAAACGTTGTTTGTTTTCGCAGCAAGCACCCACAACCTCCGCTCCGCTACGGTTGAAGGTGCCACCCACCATCAACAATCCTTACCCCGGCCACCCGCCGGTAATTATCCACGAGGATGGAAGAATTGGTATGAAAAAAGTGTGGCACCTTCAAGCGAAGCGGAACGAAGTGGAGCGGAGCTTGTGGGTGCTTGTGCCGTGGCGCCACCTTCAAGTTGGAGCGGAGTTAGAGCGAAGCGGAAATGCCTTGGGTACGGAAACTTGTGGGTGCTCTGATACCGGCCAATTGTGCCTCCTGAAGACGTTGTTTGTTTTCGAAGCAAGCACCCACAACCTCCGCTCCGCTACGGTTGAAGGTGCCACACGCCATCAACAATCCTTGTCCCGGCCACCCGCCGACTTTCAACACTACTAACCCCGGCCACCCACCGTGCGGACTACAAGGCCATCTTCGAATGCGTTCCAGGCCCGAAAGTTACGCAGGACGAATGCACGCAGAAAGAGCGTTGCCGCCTCATAGAGCAGACGGTTTAACCACAAGGAAAGAATGAATGCAATGAGAAATAGGTTTGCCCATAGCCCATCTATGACCCCGAGGATGGCTACTGCGATTGCTCCCACGAGCAGTAGCGTAATCAGTCCGATCTTGGACCCACCACGAACGGACATTGAGGAGTACACGAACCAAGCAACGATTATACCTGGAATGGCGAGGAAGGCCCACCAGCGGAAGGCGAGAACCGCGAAGACGCAACTGACAACCAGAGCCAAGTGTGTGCCGAGGAAACTGAGCCATACGACTGCTTTTTCGATGTACACGGGTTCCCCTGTGAGTTCTTCAACGCAGTGAAATGAGGCATCGGTGTACAGCTTCCTCGCATATATGCGATCAACACCAACTAGAATGCTTCCCTGTTTTTCAGCCTCAACGAGCTCTCTGTGCTCCTGTTCAGTCATGATTCCTCCCCCAAGTCGGTGGGCCAACTGGCCCACTGAACGAATTCACAGGACAGACATAATCCGCGGGCCAGTTGGCCTACCCTACAACTTAACCCCATTTAGATGGTCCTATCCCGCACCACTAACGCCGTTGGTCCTTCTTGGGGCCACTTATTGCGTCCGTTGTAGGCGCGTCGCAAACGAGGAAGCCCTCCTTTGTCTTGGCCGAGTTTCCTTAGGTTTAACATGTGATGCGAGAGTTTGGCAGGTTCTACTTCTTGCCCCGTGCGGGCGGTATACTCCTTGGCAAAATGCGTGAGAGTGTCGGGGTTACTCACCAAGCAATCACAAGTAATGCCATGGCTCACATACATCTCTACAAGTACTTCGTTTTGAAACATAATGATACTCCTAATGCCTTGGTGCTTTTTGGCCTTGACGTAAGCCAAGGGAGACACCATAATTCACCAGAGACATTAACTAGATTTCGCTGAGGGCTCTGTCTCAGAGCCCGACTCAAGTAGCCGGCCCGGTACCATCGGGCCGGCTTTTCTTCAGGAACGCCCTGAAGCAGTTTCCGCATCTTCAGTTGGTGCGCCTTGCAGGCGACTAACTTGACCGTCAACTTCATTTTTGTATTTAGTCGGGCGTTTGCCCGCACCTTTCTCAATCACGACGATTTTCCCTTCTTCGGCGAGTCGTCTGAGGTAACTAGAAACCGAGGATCGGGCCGTCTTTTCTGTCAAGTCCGGATTATGGGTTTTTAGCCACTCTGCGACCTCTGGGGCAGTGAAGGTTTGATGTGCAGCATCTATTGCTTCCCGGATTGCCGCAGCAAGTTCGCCCCGCTTGACGCGTCGCCCACTAGCAGATAGTGATGCATCACCCTTTGGTTGCTTTAGCAATCGCCACACCTTTTCGATTGCCGCAATAATCTCTTTGTAATCCTTGAGCGCGTCGGCAACGGTCTTGTTATACTTATTTTTGGCTTCTTCTTTGAGTTTTTCGTACTTTCGTTGGTTCATGGCCGTTTCATCCTATTGCGGCATTCGCCGTCTCTTTTTGCATTGTAAAGGGAGTGTATCAACGGCGAGGTACTATGGCAAGCAGAAAAAGTATTTTTTAGGAAAATATTTAGCGTTGTTTTTCGGTCTATTTTACGGATGCCGTGCATGGCAAGCAGGGGTGGCAACAAGGAGGAATCGCAAGACACTGTGTTGTCGGACGTTATGTTGCTAATCGTTGCAAGGCGTACTGTGCATTTGTGCACCCTGCAAATAATCCGTGTAATCTATGGACAAAATTTTGTTTTTGTTCGCGTTGTTCGCGGCTATTTTACTTCAAACGTAAAACTTTTCCCCGCCGCCGAGACGGTTACTTTGTCGCCGTGATATTAGGGACAGCCACCTATTTATGCCCCTGTTTTTTCTTTTTTGGACGTCCTGCCGGTAGCGGTTGGAAAACATGGGGACGTTACCTATGTTTTGCGGCATACAGCCTACCGCATCAGGTCTGCGCTTATCGGCTGGAGCATTGAGCGGAGTTTGTCCATTGCGCGGCGTTCGATCTGGCGGACGCGCTCTTTGGACAGGCCCATCTGCCGGCTGATCTGTTCGAGCGTTCGGGTCCGCCCGGACGAATTGAACCCGAAATGCCCGACGACAATCGACCGCTCGCGGGCAGACAATTGCGCCAGCACCACCTCCAGCGAATCCCGCAATTCCGACAGCGAGCAGGCATGTGAGTCGTAACCGGAAAGCCCGCCAAGAAAATCCATTACCTCCTCGGTACCCGTAACGAAATGGTCCAGACGGTAACGCTCCTTCGGTACGCTCCGGGCAAAATTCTTCATAATGGCCCACGAGGCGTAAGTGGACAACTTGAATCCACGGGAGTAATCGAATTTCTCAACGGCCCGCATCAGCGAGACATTACCATCGCTGACTAACTCGAAAAGGGTCTGCGAACCGTGAAGGTGTTTGCGGGCGATCGAAACGACCAGCCTGAGATTGGCGCGAATAATCCGGTTTTTGACGACCTCGGACTGCGCAAGCGACCGTTCGATCTGCCGGAGGAGAGATGACCGCACATGATTGACATCCAACTGCTTTCGCAGATGGTCTGCCCGGAATTTGAGGTAGTTGTACTTTTTGAACGCCCACCGTTCCTTCGCGGACGTCATCAACGGTAGTTCGTAGAGGCTTGCCAGGTAGGGCGGAAGTCCTTTCGGCGCGCGCATCAGTTTCGATTTGACGGATGGGTCGTCTTCCGGCGCTTCGGTGAGGATTGATTCAGCCGCCCCCGGCAGATCGAACTGCGGGTTATAAATGTAGTCGATTTTCCGTTCCAGCAGATGTCCGGCCCGCATCTCGTTGACGATGCGATAGATGCTGCCCCTGGTCCTTCCGTACCGCTGTGCCAGGGACCTGACGGAGATGCCGTTGAGAAAGCATCGATAGATGACTTCTCTGTCGCGGCCCTCAAGAGGCGCGTTGTGATCGCCGAAGATCGCTTCGGACGGTTTTCGACGGTCGTGATTGCGGATTGTATATCGGATGGTTTCGGGCGCTCTTCCTGTTTTGATCGATAGACGCTTGGAGACCTCCATAAGGCAGCATTTGCTGCGTGAGACCATTCGCCTTGCCTGGCGGATGATGTCGCTTCGCTCGGATTTAGTCAGGCGGGTGAACCTTGCCGACCGAAGTATCAGTCGGCGTCGGCGCTTCGCAAAGGTGCGAATCGAACTTACAAGGAAGGCGATTCGCTTTTTACCGTTATCGAACACCATGCGCCTGGATACCAGTCCTCCCTTGCGCCATCGCTGGATTGTCTTGATTGAAACGCCGAATTTTCCCGCCAGCGACGGTATATCAAAAACACCTTCGTCGTAATCGGAAATCCCCAGGTCGAAACTGTCGCAGGTGTCAAGGATGAGCCGCCGGAGGTCCGGGATGAGGTCGTGCCCGCTGACGGGTCCGGTCGATCCACGCCTATGCGAACGATAACCGGTCAGGCGGTACACGACAAATTCGTAGGGGTACTCAAGGTGCGGCTCGATAATTTCAAGGAGGGTTTCAGCCGAGTCGATATACCCCTTCCGCAGCCTCATCGGTCCGGCCTGCAATTGCCTGGCCAATTCCCCCACAGGTTCGCTCTGGTAGCCTTGCATAACGTCGAAACTCCTGCCGACTTCATTATCGCCCATAACAATCAAAAACACAAGGCGTCTCGCCGTCCTCTCTCAACGACGGACTTATGGTCTTTAAGAGAATAATGCACAAGCCGTGCCGGAAATTGCGGGCATGGGTGCTGGTGAGTTATAACTGCTTATGGATAAAGGCGATAACGCTATAGGGGAGCGGTTGGCGCGAAACCCTCTCTTATGCCACTTGGTGGATATTACCCAATCGTGCCCCCGTTTTTACCCTTTTAAAAAAAACCGACGGCCCTTGGGGCCGTCGGCTTTGGGTGCCATATTTACGAATCTTCTGGTTATTCGTATTCTACTTTTCCTGTTATAAGTTGTTTCAACTCGATTACGGATTTCAGATACGGCGAGTCTTCCTTATCGACCAACGCTTCATCGACAAACTCGATAGCCTTATCGAGTACCTCTTTTTGCCCGGTCAGTTCGTAATGTCCGAGGTATGCGTTGGCGAGCATTGCCCGGCACATCCACAGATCATTTCTGGCATCGCCTTTGAGGTGTAAATTCAGGATTCTTTTTAGTTCGTTTTCGGCTTCTTTGTAATTTTCTTCCGCGAGGGTTTTTGTTTTGTCGGCATCGGCGAGGTATCCCTTCAGTTCATTTACGAGCGTTGTCGCTTCAGTAGAGGTTTGTTTCCCGATGGCGTCGGCGAGTATGGTGTTGGCTTGAGCGATGGCAATTTGTTGTCGGCGAAGGTCTCCGAGGATCAGGCTTGCCGAGCTCTTCTCTGTAATAATTGCCGTCAGAGACCGTTTGTCGCTTTGGCCCTGAAGTATCTCGTTGGGCTTGTCTGAATTTTCCATAGCGGTGTTTGCCGCGTCGATCTGACTTCGGAGGGACGTTATGGCTTCACTGAGGCGTTTTACCGCATTGTCGAGGGCGTCAATCGCGAGTTTTTCCCGTTCGGAAATATCCTTGCAACATTTAACGACCTTTGCTGCGAGTTCCTTGGCCTCTTCTTGTCGCTTCGATGCCTGTTGTTGGGCGATCCTGACATCTTTCATTGTGCTGTGCCCGAAATCGGACATGTCCTTGAGGTGTTTCTTTACGGCAGCCAGTTTCGCCCTGGTGTCGGTCTGCTTCTGCTGAAGGCGTGCCTTGTTGAACTGGAGGACCTCAATTCTTTGTTGATTTCCGGCGATTTTACTGTTCTCGTCGTTGACCTTATTATCGATAACCTGGGACTGTTTGAACAGCGCCAGCCCCTTTGTTCCTCCGACTACGTCGCTTTCATCCCGGAGGGAACGGGATTTTTCCAGTCGTTCCGCGTTATCGCGGCTCATTTTTGTATTGGCTTTTTGTTTTGAGCGGATTTCTTCGTCGATTTTGCTGATGTCGGTTTCCACCCCGGTCAACTGTTTGGCGGTTTCGTCACGCAGGGTCGTTATCTCGTCCTTCGGCAGGTTGGCGAGTTTGTCGCCGAATTGGGCCTGTATCGAGTTGCTTCTGGCAAGGGCGATCTTATTATGCGAGCGCAATCGAAGGTCGTCGGCTTTGCAACGGAGGCAATCAACGGCGGTGCTGTAGTATTTTCCGACGGCGAGGTCGATTTTCCCGAGCAGGTGGATCGCGTCGGACTTTGTACTGATCGGCGCATCGGGATTGTCCGCGATTGCCTTTTTCAGGATTTCTCTCGCCTGGGCGAATTTCTTCTCGGCCTGGGGATAATCAACAGGCCTGATCGTTGGCGTATCGACGTCTCGGCTCGGTTGCGAGGTTGATTCGTCAATGTGCTGCGGATTGGTCAAAATGGTGGTAGCGTGATCCAAAAGCCTCCTGGCTTCGTCGATTTGACTTCCCAGACGCTCGGAAGAGTCCCTTTTGGAATTACTGCATCCGACGAAGGCAACTCCCGCCAACAGCACAGTTATAAGGCATCTGCTATATCGCACTTTTACAGTCTCCTTCCCGGCATTTTTTCCACTGGTCGGATACTTATATCACAATTATCTCTTACATGCAACAGTTAGAATTTCAGTCAATGGGCGCTTTGCTTTTTCAGATTGTTCAGGCATTTAACGGCGAGGATGAGTTTCTCGGCGAGTTGGGCCGGTTTCCATCGGACCGGCGAGCAGATTATCACCGAGCGGTTATTTATCTGCAGATCGACTGGTTGGTCGTGGTAATCGCTGAACGCGTCGGCCATTGTTTTTGCGAATTCCATTCCCGATATTACCAACCACTGACCGATTCGTCCTGTGGACGTGCGTGCGATGAGTGGAACATGGTCGGTGTCATCGGCGCTCCACATCAGCATATCGGGCAGGTTGAGGTCCGTATCGGCTGCGATTACGCTGTATCGTCGCGACAAGCGGCGCGGGCCGTGACCGACCTCAAAATAATAATCAAACGCCCGCAGGCGCCAACCGTCGTAGCGACCGTGAATTATATTTTCAACCCGTCCGCTGTGCCCGGCTGACGCCAGAACGAATCTCGAATAATGCCTTGTCAGATCAAATGGGTCGTTCGGCGAAAACCTCATTCCCATTTCACCGGCGGCCCGTGAGAGCATATTCAAGCGGTGCCGACGGGACCATCCCATCCACGCCAATACAGCCACCCCTGCGGCCAATGCCAGAATCAGAATGAGCGGAAAAGCGAACTGCATTTTGGTAATCGGTAATTCGTAATTGGTAACTCGTAATTCGTAATTCGTAACCAGGTATCGGGTCTTTTTTGACCAATTACCAATTACTAATTACGAAACACTATTTTTCCACCGGTTTTGTTGTTGGCGTCGCAGGCCTCGTTGCGGGTTTTACGGGTTTTTGTCCGGGTAGTGTGTATTTGATCCGATACCCCGGCGGGAACAGGCGGCACAATGAGGCGATCCAATTTTTGACGATTATGTAGCTGCGGTCGTTCCTGCTGTTGAAGATAGGTCCCGGTACGTATTTTGGTCGCCGGTATTTGGCGAGTTTTTCCGGCAGGCCGTATTGAAGCAGTAACGATATTTCCGGATTGTCCCGGTCGATCATTTTTCGTCCGTTTCGTTCCCATTTGCGGAGGATGTAGAAATTCGTGTAAAGAACCCTCTCGTCCGTCAGGGGGATATTGAAGAGTTTCAGTCCGTCTCTTGGCTTGACGCCGCCGTAGCAGCTTGGGCTGGCGAACGATTTGGCGATAATGGGCCAGATGCGAGCCCTGAACTCTTTGATTACCTTCGGGTCGTTCTTGATAAGGATGTCGTCGCGAATGGAGGCGTTTCTGCGTTCGGTGTTGTCGAGTATGTACAGTACCTGTTTGACCCTGTTATATTTCCTGAATTTATTTTCGAATCCCCGTTCCTTGAAATCTCCTGAGCCTCTCATCGATTCGATAAATCGTTGCAGCACTTTGTTTCGATACTGGATCGACACCCTGTCGCGGGGTTGTAACTCCATCAGGCGGATGCGGTAGATATCTTCTTTCTTCAGGAATTTTGACGGGTCGAGCGATGGGATGTCGATTTTTTTATCGTTTTTTTGGGTTGCGGTTTTGGTGCCGCCGGAACCGGCCTCACGCATCTTCACCAATTTCAACAGTAGCGAAGCGTTTTCGTGGTCCGGTTTGAGTTTCAGCACTTTCTGTAGGATTTTCCGTGCGTCGGCGAAAAGGTTCTGATCGTCGGCCCATCGGGCGACATGGTAGTATCCGTCGGCATCCCTTGAATCGACCTTTGCCAGTCGCTTTTCCAGTTCGTCCTCTACCGTTACGACGTCCTCGACTTTGAGAACCTGCTCTTTGGCGATGACAACGGTTCCGCCTTTCATGCGGATCTGGTATCCGTTTTTCACTTTCGTTACTTCGCCGGTAAGTCGTCGTCCGTCCTTGCAGATAACCACCTGCTTTTGAGCGGGTACGGCAAAGGCCGCTACCATTGCGACGACTGCAACTATCGTGAGTATGTGTTTTCCTGTCATGGTCTTATCCTCGCGGAAATTAATTTCACATTCGATTTCGATAAAAGGCGGCAGTGGGATTCGAACCCACGAATAACGGATTTGCAATCCGTCGCCTTAGGCCGCTTGGCTATGCCGCCGGTTTATGACTCAAGAGTATAGACCCGGCAGCAGCCGGGTGCAAATTACGAATTACCAATTACTCGCCGGTCTTTTGCCCTATTTCCTTGATCCGTTCGCGGACCTTGCTGTCGATTACGTTGAACGATTCCCAGTACCCGCCCATGCTCTTTGGGTCTTTCTGTCTCATCCTGCTGATTTGCAGACGGATACTCTTGAGTCCTTCAATGCTATCGAGCACTACTTCGGCGAATTGCAGTCGTTCCAGCTGCGCCCGCCACCACTGGGCGGATTTGTGCTCCAATCCGCCGACCAGCCTGTCATACTGCTTCATCGCTTCGGCGTTCTTACCCAATCTGCGATACCACCTGGCGAGTCCGCGGACGTTCATTGCCTGTCCGGACTTTGCTTTGTCCAGTTGTCCGAACATCTCCAGCGACTTTTTCACCTCTTCGATGTCGTCCGAAGACTCATAAGCAGCGGCCAATGCCTGTTCGTATCCGTACATCCAGGCCTCGATCTTCTCCTTCTTCTCCTTCTTCTGCTCTTTCTTCTTTTTCTCCTGCAAGGCCCACTTGTACAATTTTTCTGCGAATACTCTGTTCGCCTTTCGCAGGTCGGCGAGTTTCTTTTTGGATTTGGCGTCTCGGTGAAACTCCAGTCGGCTTATGCGAACGTGTATCTGACCGATTGCTTCGGCGATAAGCGTTTCAGCGCCTTCGGGGTTCTCTTCCACCAGTTTGAGCAGTTGCTTTACGGCCTGGTCTGTCTGTCCGCTTTCCAGGAGGACGCGTGTGATGAACTCCTTGCTGCGGCGTTTCAGGTCGGGGAATTCAGGCCAGTTTTGAGGAACTCTTTCGGCATGTGTGATGCTTTGAACGGGGTCATTCAGTATGTCTTTGTGAATTTGCGCTATCACCATGTCGCATCCCGCTCCCCATCCCAGGACTTGCTTAGCCTTGGCTGGTTGCTTCTGCGCGACCTCGTTGGCGTACCTGCGTGCCTGCCCGCAGTAGAGGCCGAGATCCCGGATCAGACTATTGGCCAGTATCTGCGTTGTTTCGGGCGATTCGGTGCTGTCGAAGAGTATCTCGGCTTGCAGCGACAGTATCCGCGACTTTGCCGGGAGGTAAAGTTCCGACTTGGGATCGACCTCATTGAAGGCGGATATGGCGTCCCTGTTGCGATTCAGCGTGTCGTACATTATACCGAGTTCATAATTGTACGAGCGTATCTTCGGGTCCTTCTCGCCCCAGTTTTCTACCAGGACCTTCAGGCAGTGGGCGTATTGCCTGACAAATTCAGGCCCCAACTTTGCGGCGGTGGTCTTTTTTTCTATCAGGATTCCCCGCAGACTGCGTACGGCGTTCATTGCCGAATCCTTCGCCCGTGAGTCTTTGGGGTGGTCTTTCGCCAGTTGGTAGAAGTACCGGGCAGCCTTTTCATTCTTTCGCTGCATGTTCCTGATGTGCCCCATATACCAAAGGGAAGTGGCGAGGACGGATTTTCCGGCGCGTTTATCCTTCAAGAGTTCGGTAAAGATTTTTTCGGCCTGGGTGAAATCCGGCGTCTTCTTTTTCTCGGTTGCAGCTTTTTGTATCGCCTTGGTGAACTCCCGGACGCCGATTAACACCCTGATACCCGGCGAGAGGTCTTTTGTGTCGGTCCCTTCGTATTTCCCGACGATGATTTCCATGATCTGGTCGCGGTAGGCGGGGTACTTATCGACGAAGTCCAATAGTATCTTTCTGGATTCTTCGAGTAGTTTCGCCGATTCGGCGGGTTTTTCTTTTTTGACGGCTTGGGCCCGGACTTCGAGCAGGCGGTTTTTCAACAGCGTCGCCTGTAGGTCCACAGCCACTTTTTCCACCTTGAGCGCGCCGGCGTTTTTGATGAAATTCTCAATAGCGGTTTGAGCCTCGGCGAATTCTTTCCGGTCGATGGAGCAGACGACTATTTCAAAATAGGCTTTGAGGCGGATACTTGCCGAAGCGTCCTTGTCGGCGGCGCGTTTCAGGAAGCCCGATGCGTTGTGCCACTCGCCCAGCATTCGGGCGCACATCCCCGAAAGCAGCAGCGAGTCGAACTTTACGCCGCTGGAGTTGTCTTCGGCGTTTGCGAAGTCGGCGACGTCGCTGATCGCCTGCTGAAGCAGCATGGCGCGTTCGTCGGAGTCGGCCGGGAGGACCATAGCGCGATACATGCGTATCCACGCGCCACGGTAGCGAACCTCCTGGATGAGCGGCTCAAGCCTCCAGATTACGCCGGTAATCATTTTCTCGTCATTGTTGCTCCAATCCTTGCGCAGCAATTCAAGTTTGGCTGCCAGACGATCGATGATAGCGACGGCGCTTTTGGTCAGTTTGGCGACGGTTTCGGCGTCGCCCGGCTTGGCCTGAAAATACATCAGACGCTCAATGTACGGAGCAGTCTTGGTGATACCCTCGGTAACAGCCCGGTCCAGCGTGAAACGATAATGCCGAAGTTTGATTTCGTCATCGGTAGCCTTGGCGGTGTTTTTGATGAGTTTGTCCAGTTGGACGATTGCCTCGTCGAGCAGTTTGTCCCTGCCGGCCTGATCTTTCGCCTTCGCTGCCTCGGCGATCCTGACCTGGACGAGAATGGCGGCGCTCTTCGTGTCGCTACCACTGCCCGATTTGACCAATTCAGCCAGCAGTTCATTCATACCTAAGGCGCGGAGCGTTTGGGCAAGTTTGGCCTGGTCCAGTTTTTCGTAGGCGCTTTTCTGCTTCCGTTGTCCCCACACAGACTGGGCCTGTAAAAAGACAACACACAACAACACCATCGGAAACAATTTTGTCCACATTGCTTTTTTCATGGTTGTTTTTCGCAAAGCATTCGTTGTTTGGTAGTCGGTAGCCGGTAGTCAGTAGTCAGGAAAAGAAAAAACGTCGATGATGCACATGCTGTTTTTTTTCCTGACTCCTGACTACCGACTACCGACTACTGACTACCAACCGTCATCCGCTTGGTTTGAATCCGACTTTTTTATAATCCGCCCGTACTGCCTGATTGAAAGCGTTCACCACGTGCATCCATGGGACGTTTCCGAAAGGTTTTATAGTTACGGGTACGTCGTCTGCCTGTTTTCCGTGATCTGGTTTTACCTGCATCAGATAAACGTATAGTTCTTCAGCGGTTGTCATCGGGGGTACGTTAGTGTCGCTCTGTATCTGGATGAGCACGTCGAGGTTGTCGCTTCCTGTCGCCTCAAGCGTAACGTCGATTGGATCGATTTTTAGGGTATCGGCTGGCGGTTTTCCGGAAAGATCGGGTAAGTTCGCCGCTATATGCCCCTCGTCCATGCGAAACTGGCACGCCAGCAGGAAGAACAGCAGCAGCTGGAAGACGATGTCGATCATCGGCGTCAGCGGAGGCTGGATTGCCGTGGAAGCGTGTTTTTTCTTGTCTTCGCGCTGTTTTCTCGCCGAGACGTAGTGGACGGTTTCGTCGCCGGTAATATTTTTTTGTGAACGTGCCATTTTTGTCAGCCTTGTGGTTCCAATAATGCGGTTATGTACATTTTCCCCAGTTCCGCTTCCTGCATCGCCCGGAGAACCGGTTCGATCTGGTTGTATCGGATAGATTGGTCTGCCCGCAGTTCGACGACGAATTCTTTAGGGTTCTTACTGGTCCGTCGCGCTTTTTCCAGTTCGTTGACGAGTCCTTCCATATTATTCTTTGCAATGAACAGGCTTCCCAGTTTGTATTCCTTGGCCAGGCCTTTTCTTATGCTGTCTTTCTTGATTTCGCTTTCGGAATAGGGTACGACGTTGACGACGGCCTTGTTTTCTTCAACGGGTTTCTTGGCCTGACTCAAATCCGGCTTGGGGACTTTCATATTCACGAAATCCGCCGATGCCATCTGCGTCGTCAGCATGAAGAAGATGAGCAGCTGAAATACGCAGTCGATCATCGGCGTCATATTAAATACCACGTTCGCCGGACCTGTTTTCATAACGCTGCTTTTGGCCATAATTTTTTCTCCATACCACGAATTTCACGAATTTTTACGAATTTCACGAATTACAACAAATAATCCGTTTTTTTATTCGTGCAATTTGTTTTTATTCGTGTAATTCGTGGTTACGCGGTTATTTCTTAGCGCCTGGTCGGAAGTTCAGGATCGTTTCCTGTGCTACTGTCATTGCTTCGCTGGACAGTGCGTCTATGCGGTTTCGCATGACGGCATAGACTGCCAGTGCGGGAATCGCGACGATCAGCCCCCAGAACGTCGTTACCAGCGCGGTTCCGACGCCGTCGGCGAGCTGACTGGCGTCCGGCATTCCGCCTCTCTGCACGATTGTGCTGAAGACCTTGATCATTCCATAGACAGTCCCCAGCAGTCCCATCATGGGCGAGACATTGCCGATGACGTTCAGCAGTTCGATCTTACGCAGCAGTTTGGTCGTGCGTTCTTCGGAGGCTTCTTCCATGGCGCGCTCCATGGCTGCGTATCCGTGGGAGGCTTCGGACAATGATTGGTGGACCAGGTACGACAGCGTGGACGGTTCGGTCTCGGTGTACTCGATCATCTCCTTGTACTGTTTATCCTCGACCATCAGGCGGATGTCCGCCCGCACCACTTCGGGAAGGATGTTAAGCCTGCGAATAGTAACGAAATGCTCAATGATAATCGCTACGCTGGCCACATCGACCAGTATCAGCAGCCAGCCGATGAATCCGCCCTTGATAACAAACCAGTCGAAGTACTTAATTTTAGTAACGTCGCCGGCATCTTCGGGCGCCGCCATTGCAACGCCCGCGAACCACATTACCACCATTGCCGTCAGTGCTATGCTAATCATTATCCGTCGCCGCATCTGTTCTCCTCATAAGTTTAAAGGGTTTTTCTCAATTCTGTGCATAATTTACCAATTCCGTTAATGTGTAGGGTATAGGGATACGCCCTAATCCTTTTTCTTCATTCGTTCCAATACTCTTTTCGCGTCTTTTGCCGCCGGTGATTTGGCGAATCTGTTGACAACGGCTGAATATGCCGCTTTTGCGCCTCGATTGTTCCCCAATCGTTCGTTAACCTGCCCTGCCAGGAAAAGCGCATACGGCGCTTCGCTGTCGGTGGAAAAGAACACAGCCACTCGCATCAGGTCAAGCCCCGCTTCTGTCAGTAATTTTTTCGCGTCCGGTTTTTTCGATTCACGTTTCGCCTTTTCCAGTTTCGCCTTCCCCAGGAGCAGCATTGCCGTGGGGAGTTCGGCCGCTGTGAACTGCTTCATCCTCGGCTGTAACAGTTCGATTACCCTGTCGAATCGCCGCTCCTTCATCGACAGCGAAGCCAGTCGCAGTTGCACGTTTGCCGAACCGACCGGCGGCGTATCAGGCCTGGTTTTCCCGTTGGAAGGTTTCGTTTCCGACGACGGTGTTTTACCCGCGAGTTTTATCGCTTCTGCCCTGGCCTGGGCGAGTTGTCCCTGGCATTCGTAAAGATCGACGAGCAGCCGGCGAATCGACCTGATATACGCATCGGATTTCGTTTCTTTAATCTTTCCGTTCAGCAGCGTAATTGCCCTGTCGTTGGCTTTACTTTTCGCTGGCGCGAGTTTTTTCGGACGCATGGCCAGTACCCCAGCCGATACGTCGGCGTCATCGACTATTTTCAACCAGCGGGCGGTGGCTTTGTCTATCTGCCCGGTCGCGTTGCTGATTGCAAGGAGGCGATAGTCGATCAGGGTCTTCTTCCATAGGGCGGTTGCGGCGCGTCGGGATGTCGAATAGGCTTTTTCGGCCTCGGCGTACTTGCTCTGCGTGAGCAGGGTTTCGCCCCGCGTGAAATTTCCGTCGTCGGCGATATTGACCAAAGCCAATTTGCTTACAGGTTTGCTTATGGTATTTCTTCCCATTCGGAAGCGGACCACCCCGTCGGAAACGCCTATGATTGTTACCGAGTTATACGTTATTCCGTTGGTCAGTTTTATCGAATCGGCGCAGGCCGGCGCCGCGACGGTCAGGACCGCTGCGACGACCAACAGTAACGGTATTTTCTGTTTGGATCGGATCATTCGTTCTGCTCGACAAATTTGAATTTCCCCTTGTTTTCTTTGGCTATTTGCCGAAGTATGTTTGCTATTTCTTCACCATAATCCAGGTAAAGGATTGTGTTAATCTGGATTTTAGGTTTGGCGTTCAGGGTTTTGATTGCGCTGAGGACTTTTTCGTTATCGGGGAAGTCCCCGTCAGTCAGCAGATAAAGCAGTTTTCCTTTCCGTTTTCCGGGCGTCCTGTTGAGGACGGCGAAGGCCCGCTTGAGGGCGGGGATAATGTCTGTTTCCTTTTCGGGAGTGATGGTACTTAAGTATTTCACCGCCGCACGCTTGTTGACCTTGTTGGCATAAACCAGTCGTCGGGGCGGGTTCTCTTTGAGTTTGCCTATCGCAAAGAAGATGATATGAAAGGTCTGCTGTTCACTCATCCTGGTGATGGACTTTTTCATTTCATCTCGGACTTCATCGAACCGCGTCAGCATTGAGCCTGAACAGTCCACGACAAAGACGATATGGTAAGCGTTTCCGCCCGTACCACAGAACCGGCTTTTCGGCCCCTTTCCTCCACCGGAAGTAAGTCCCAGCGGGGCGCTGGCGCCGCCCGCCGCTGCGCCGCCGGCGCTACCGTAAAGCGAGATTTTATTCTCGGTATCTCCCATATTGGTCATTGGTATCTTCGAGTCGCGCTTGGCGAACTGGTCGTCGGGCTTATCGATGGATGTCGGGGTCAGTTCGGGACTCATCTGCCCCGGTTCTATCTGTCCACCGAGGTCTTCGGAGAGCGGGAGGTCGGGTACGACAATATCGGCCTTGATCTTCTTTTGGGACACGATAATCGCAAAGAACGCCAGGATTACCAGGATACCGGCGTGGAAGAACAGGCTGATGACCCAGGGCATCAGTGTCGCCATTACTCCCATCAGCGCATCGGAATCTTCGCCGACGGGGAGTTCTTCTTCGATTTGGTCGCCGGGCTGATCGGGGCGCGATTTGTTTGCGCCCGCGTCTCCGGGAACCTGAGGCCTGGGCAGGGACGCCAGTCCGGCAGGCACCGTTACCTTCGCCTTGCAATGGGGGCACTTGATTTTCGAGGACGATTCTGCCTCTACGCTCAATAACTTTCCGCAGTTTTCACATCGAAAGTCGATAGCCATGGTCTATCTCCGTGCCACGAATTTCACGAATTTAGAAAAATCATTCGTGTAATCCGTGGTTTCTTCCTGCTTCCCGGATCAACTCGGTCGTATTTGTCAATTCTACCTATCTGTCCATCTGCTGCAAGGCGTATCTTTCCCGCCCTACACCCTTTCTTCACTCACCCGCCTCGACGAACCTGAACGTTCCGGCGTTCTCTTTGGCGATCCTGCGCAGCACCTTTACCGCATCGGGGCTGTGGTGTCGGTGCAGGATTGTATTAATATGTACATTTCGACCGGCGTTCAAGGTGTTGATTACGCCAAAGACTTTCTGGTTGTCGGGGAATTCGCCGTCGGTCAGAAGGATGATTAATTTTTCTTTTTTGTCGTTCGGCGTTCTGTTGAGGACCGCAAAGGCCCGTTTCAGTGCGGGGATGGGGTCTGTCCGGTTCTCAGGCGTAATGGTTTTCAGGTATTTTATTGCCGCACGCTTATTGGCATCGGTGGCATATACCAGTCGGCGGGGCGGGTTCTCGCGGAGTTTCCCGGTGGAAAAGAATATCACGTGGAAGGTCGGTTTCGGACGTTTGACTTCAGGCTGGACTCGCCGGCGATCCAGAAGCCGCTTCTTGGGCTGACACCCCAACTTGCTTATGGACTTTATTAACTCCGCGCGAACTCCGCCGAAGGCGTCCAGCATGGACCCGGAACAGTCCATAAGATAAACAACGTGCCAGGCATTCCCCTTTGAGCCGATAATTTCAATCTCCGGCGTATCGTCGTCATCGTCGTCATCATCGTCATCGTCGTCATCATCGTCCCCCTTGGTCTTGTCATTGTTACGGTCCGGCCAGTCTTCCATGCCTCGAATATCGAATGTCCTCTCCGGGTCCTGGGGTATCGGAATCGTTTCGTCGCTTTTTCTCCAATCGGCTCGTCGGGGCAGGCGTTCGCGGTCTGTTTCTATCCTGATTTCACCCTGCACGGGAGTGATTTCCTTCCAGTTTTCATCGAGCACATTTACAGTAGTGTCGTCGGCTTTTACCGGACCGGCCGGCCTGAGCAGCACGATTGTGATGAACGCCAGTATTACCAGGATACCGGCGTGGAAGAACAGGCTTATGACCCAGGGCATAAACGACGCGATGGTTCCCATCATTGCAGATTCTTCATCCGGCAGGGTTTGATTGGAGGGCTGCTGGTGGTCGGTGATTTCGCTGTGGTGTTCGGTAGTCATAGCCCATCTCCTGTAATTGGAAAGTTCGCTCCGGCAAGTCGCTCAAAGCCCGCGCAGGCCAAGACGACTTTTCCCGCGAAACAATTCCATGAATTCGTCGCGTTTTTGATAAATAATCAATACAGACCGCGTATTTGCGACGATAACAGGCGGGCCAGGCGTCCCTTCTTCGAACCGCCCGGAGATGGGGCCCGCTTGGGCAGGATTATATTGGTATGACGTATAAAACCTGCCCGGTGAGTATGTTCTCAGATGTTTTAACTCATCGGCCAATAAAGGCCTTCGCATTCGCTTTTCGGCGTGATGCGAACACCACTATTACTTCAACCATATTGTAACCGGGAAGTTACGGATGCTGCAAAAATTTTTCTCCGATTTTTCCAGGTATTAGTTAAGTGTATTTGTGTAATTCGTGAAATTCGCTACAATTCGTGAAATTCGTGTTACAGCGAGGGTGGCGGAATTGGCAGACGCGCCAGGTTTAGGTCCTGGTCCTGAAAGGGGTGCAGGTTCGAGTCCTGTCCCTCGCATGTATCCCCCGGCAGTGCCGGGGGATACTAATTGACAGAAAGTATCCCCCGGCAGTGCCGGGGGCTAATTGACAGAAAGGAAAAACAAATGCCGCAAGCAGACATTGGACTAATCGGACTGGCAGTGATGGGCCAGAACCTCGTATTGAATATGGACGACCACGGATTCACCGTGGCTGTGTTTAATCGCACCGTCAGCAAAGTTGACGACTTCATCAACGGAAGCGCCGCCGGTACGAACATCATAGGAACCCACTCCATCGAGGAGTTCGTCGCCGCTCTTAAGCGGCCCCGGCGGATGATGCTGCTGGTCAAAGCCGGCCCGGCGGTCGATGACTTCATCGAAAAGGTCATACCACACCTCGAAGCCGGCGACATCATCATCGACGGCGGAAACAGCAACTACAACGACACTATCCGCCGATGCGAGTACGTCGAATCCAAAGGCCTGCTCTACATCGGTCCGGGCGTCTCCGGCGGCGAAGAGGGAGCACGCCATGGCCCAAGCATCATGCCCGGCGGAAGCCCTGCCGCATGGGAACACGTAAAACCCATCTTCCAGGCAGTGTCGGCCAAGAGCGACGGCGAACCCTGCTGCGACTGGGTCGGCGAGAACGGAGCAGGCCATTACGTCAAAATGACGCACAACGGCATCGAGTACGGCGACATGCAACTCATCTGCGAAGCCTATTCGCTGATGAATGCTATCGGAATGACACCGGCGGAAATGTCCGAGACATTCACCGAATGGAACAAGGGCGAACTGGACAGTTACCTCATCGAAATCACTCGCGACATACTCGCGGCGACCGACCCGGAAACGGGTAAGGCGATGGTCGATGTGATTCTCGACACTGCCGGCCAGAAGGGCACGGGCAAGTGGACCGGAATCAGCGCGCTGGATATGGGAATACCGCTGACGCTCATAGGCGAGGCTGTATTCGCGCGGTGCCTCTCTGCCCTGAAGGACGAGCGGGTCGCTGCCAGCGAAAAACTCCGTGGCCCCAAGCGTATCTTCAAGGGCGACCGCGCCAAATTCGTCGAGGACATTCGCCAGGCGCTGTATGCCTCGAAAATTATCTCTTACGCGCAGGGGTTCATGCTGCTTCGGGCGGCAGCGGCCGAGTACGGCTGGAACCTCAATTACGGTGGCATCGCGCTGATGTGGCGGGGCGGGTGCATCATCCGAAGCCAGTTCCTCGGCAGAATCAAGGACGCATACAGCAAGAAGACCCTGCCGACGAATCTGCTGCTTGTACCCTATTTCCGCAGCGCCGTTCGCAAGGCCAATTCAGCCTGGCGGCGAGTGGTCATCCAGGCAATCCGCCTCGGCATACCCGTCCCTGCGTTCAGTTCAGCCCTGGCGTTCTACGACGCATACCGCTCCGAACGACTCCCCGCCAATCTGCTCCAGGCCCAGCGGGACTACTTCGGCGCGCATACATACGAGCGGGTCGATAAGCCGCGAGGCGAGTTCTTCCACACTAACTGGACAGGAACCGGTGGAGACACCACCGCAAGCACGTACACAGCCTGACGATTGCGGATTGCGGATTGCAGATTGCGGATTACGGATTGAAAAACAGCAGGCCGTGGGATACGCCGAGAAGGACCTGATGAGTAAGTGGAGAAGAAAAGTTGACTACTCTGCGGTTCCGCGATGGGCAAAACTGATTTTTATAATCGCCTGCGTCAACTGGTTTATCTTTTTCGCTGTGGTCTTTACCATCGGTGGTGTTGCGCTGGATACCCAACCAGCCAACGGCAGGTTCTACGTCGTAAGCCACGGTGTCCAACAAAAGGACGTGAGTGAGGCCACATGGGTGTTCAGTCTGTTCTACTCATATGCTTCATTGATTCTTTTGCCCGTTGGGATTTGCTGTGGCGTGGCGTATCTACACCGCATCAAATACAAAGACCTGAAAAAGGAAGAGTCTGTAATACCCAAGTCCGGGCGTGTTTATCTGTACATAGCAATAGGTCTTTTCACTGTGATTTGGGTTTACAGTTTGACGGGCGGCCTGATCAGGTCCATATCTGCCTGGATGCGGATGGGATGAAAATCCGGGGAAAGTGCAATTTGTCAAAGCGATGCCAATTGAAATATCCCCTTGTATTCAACTATACTATGGGTGTATCGCGGAACAGGAGAAAAGCAGAATGAGCACCAACATGACAATGATTTACTGGAAAGGGGAACAATTCTGGCTTGGTAAACTCCTGGAACACCCGGAGATAATGACGCAGGGCGAAACGCTTGAAGAATTGGAAACCAATATCAGAGAAGCCTATCTTCTGATGGCTATGGACGACGTGCCGGCTGAACACGAATCGAAGGCCATCGCGATATGAAGAAATCGATCACGCTTTGGCGAAGCATATCCGCAAATATATGGGGCTGGACTGAGCCGGTATAGCAATGCTTGCCCACTCAACTTTCTTTAAGAGAACAACCGGATGTCAAAGGCGAAAAAACGTTACGCACAGGTCGGTATGGGCGGCAGGAGCAGGATGTACACGGACGCCATCATCGGCGATTTTTCCGACTCCTGCGAACTGGCGGCGATATGCGACAAAAGCGGCGGACGGCTGGACCTGGCCAATCGCCACATTGCCGAACTCGGCGGCTCACCTGCCCCGACGTATCGGGCCGATGATTTCGATAAGATGATCGCTGAGGTCAAACCGGACGTCGTTATCGTTACCACAGGTCCGGACGCCACTCACAGCGATTACATCTGCCGGGCGATGGAACTTGGCTGCGACGTCGTTACCGAAAAACCCATGACCACCGACGCGACCCGCTGCCGGAAAATCCTCAAAACCGCCGCCGAAACCGGTAAAAACCTTCAGGTTACATTCAACTACCGCTACGCGCCGCCACGAAGCCAGGTCAGGGAAATAATCGCTTCGGCCGCAATCGGCGAGATTCTCAGCGTCGATTTCGCCTGGCTTCTGGATACGCGCCACGGAGCCGATTATTTCCGCCGATGGCACCGCCGCCGCGAAAACTCCGGCTCCCTGCTGGTACACAAGGCTACGCACCATTTCGACCTGGTTAACTGGTGGCTTGACGATGTGCCGGAGGAGGTTTTCTCTCACGCTTCACTGGCCTACTACACGCCGGCGACGGCGGAACGAATGGGCCTGGCAGGGCGGTCTGAACGATGCAGGGATTGCCCCGTCGCCGAGAAGTGCAAGTTCCACCTGGACCTGGCGGATTCGGAAAACATGAAGGAAATGTACCTCGATTGCGAAGACGAACCGGACGGATACATCCGCGACAAGTGCGTATTCTCCGACGAGATCGACATCTGGGACAATATGTCGGTTTCGGTCGGGTACAAGCGGGGTGCGTTATTGAATTACATCCTTCACGCCTACAGCCCCTACGAAGGCTATCGCATCGCCTTCAACGGGACAAAGGGGCGGCTGGAGCATCACGCCTGCGAGAATACCTACGTCAGCGGCGACGGAACCGTGCCCGGCGAACTGGTAAAGAAAAATACCACGATTGCACTTATCCCCGAATTTTCCCAGCCGGAGGCGATTGAAGTCAGAACCGGCGAAGGCGGACACGGCGGCGGCGACACGCTCCTGCTGACGGACATCTTCGACCCCGAAGCCCCAGCCGACCCGCTCAAACGCAAAGCCGGCGCGAGAGACGGAGCATATTCGATACTTGTCGGCGTGGCTGCCTGCAAGAGCATTGATACAGGAAAGGCAATCAAAATCGCCGACCTGCTGGGAGATGACCAATAAACAAGGAGTTCGATAAATGGGATTGTGCGAGCAGATAGAACAGATGACGCAACTTGAGGTTTATTCCTCAAGCATCACCGAGGCCGGCGGCGTAACATACTTTCTTGGTCGGCGGGGAGTGGAGAAATTTGTCGGGTCGGTCGGCGTAAGCGAAATCGTCGGCGAGAATGTCGCTTCGCTGAACGACAAGCCGGTTATTGTCGGTCCGACAGGCCACGCCAACGCTCTGGCGATACGAGAAGTGCTTCCGTGGACTTCTCCGAAGTGTTTGGGTTTGGTCAAGAGCGTCGGAATGGGCGACCGGCTGGGGCTGGCGACGCCGGGACACATCCGCGCCGTCGTCGGCAGCGGACTTGGCGTATTCCTCGCCCAGCAGTCAATCCGCGAAATGGCCCGCACGAAGCGGACGCCCGACGACGTGATGGATTCAGCCACGTGGGGCGTCCTCCAGGAAGGTTTCAAAGACGGCTTCGGGTCCGACGCCGACCATTTGCAAACTTTCGAGGACATCGACCGGACAGTCGAAGCCGGTTTTACCATGTTCACAATCGACCCCGGCGCGCACGTCGATGATGCCGCCGATACCGACAGCGCCGACGTACTGGCTGAAAAAGTCGCAGCCATTCCGTTGTCGGAAATGGATACGGATACCGCCGACCTGACCGGCAGATACGTCGGAAAGACGTTCGACCTGGGCGATGCGAAAATCGCGTTTGACGAGGAAATCCTCCTTCGCGCCGCAGCCAAGTACGGTAAGGCCGTCGTCCACGTCGCCGGAATGTATTGCCACCTTGCGGACGTTGCTGCCGGCCCGTTCGAAGTGGAGGTCTCCGTCGATGAGACCGAAAGCCCCACGTCCCCGGCGGAGCATTTTTTCTTCGCGACCGAACTGAAGCGCCTCGGCGTCGAGTGGATCGCCCTGGCTCCGCGATTTATCGGGCGGTTCGAGAAGGGCGTAGATTATATCGGCGACGCGGACGAATTCGCAGCCTTGTTCGCCGAGCACGTCGCCGTTATGAAAGCGCTCGGGCCGTACCGCATCTCCATCCACTCCGGTTCCGACAAGTTCAGCATTTATCCGATCATCGCCGACCTGGCAGGGAAGTACGTTCACGTCAAGACGGCGGGAACAAGTTACCTCGAAGCCCTCCGCGCAATCGCCGCGACGGAGCCGGGGCTGTTCCGCCTGATACTCGACTTCGCACGCGAACGATACGAGACCGACAAGGCGACGTATCACGTCTCGGCTGACGTGGGCAAGGTCCCGCCGGCCGATTCGGTCAGGCACGACGACCTGCCGGGCCTGCTGGACGATTTCGACGCTCGCCAGGTGCTGCACGTTACGTTCGGGTCGGTCCTGACAGTTGATGAAGGCGAAAGGTTCGGCAAGCGGATTTACGCCGCACTGAAGGCCGACGAAGAGGCGCACTACGCAGCCTTGGAAAAGCATCTTGGACGACACGTAAAACCATTCGTGAAGGAATGATTCGATGGATGAACACTCATATTCATGGAAAGAAGAACCGGGGTGGAAAACATTTTTGTGGGTAACGATGTCTGCGGGTATAACAGCGTCGGTATATATCTTTCGCTATCCACCCAGGGGATTTTATCTCGTTGGTTTAGGGTTTATCGCGATATTGGTTGCGCTGGGCGGTTTCCTGCTTTACCTGGGATGCCTCAAGAATGAAATCATCGACGCACTAAGACAGTCAAAACGCACCGGTGCCGGTCAAAAGCCCCACGCCGAACCAGAAAAAGAACAAAAGTAGGATTCAGGAAAAACAATCGTAAATTGAATCAATAAATGTTGTCGAGGACAAAATACAAGGACGGGCAGGTCCGCAGGACGCCTTGCGGCGCTTGCCTGCGTGTTCACGCGAAATTTTACAACCATGACATCGAAAAAAACAAAAACGAAAACGCAGAAACGCGCCCGAAATCGCACACTTTCCAAATGCGACGATTGTCCAGCCAAGTGCTGCCATGACTTGGTGATGCACATCACCAAGCCACGGACGCGCGACGACATCGACGAACTGAAGTGGGAGTTGCAGTACGATACGGTCCGCGTCTTTATCCGAAATTATCGGTGGCATCGGATAATCCAGGGCCGGTGCATGTACCTCGACGAGCACAACTTCTGCACGATTTACGACCGCCGCCCGAAACGCTGCCGGGAGCACAATCCGCCCGATTGCGAACACTACGGCGAATTCTACGACGTGATGATCTCCACGCCCGAAGAACTCGACGAACATCTCGGAAAATAAACAATCAATTTGTATCCGAGGTTTTTGTGGGTGTCGGCGGCGGTGTCAGTATTTCCGACATCAGTGATTTTTGCGCGCGAGGCAGCATCATCATCGCCACCACCAGCGCACCGATAGCCTCGATTGTAAGAAGCACGCCTTGGGCGACGGGATATACGGCCGACGCCAGCGTTATTGCCATAATAGAGCCTGCCAGGAGAACCACTCCGCCGATACCGAGTTTCAGTCCGAACAGCGTAATCGCCCTCGCAGCGATAATAATCAGCACCAGCGCCCCGGCGGCGAATATCGATGTCGTCAACGAGAGAAATTCCTGACCGAAGTACATCAGCGGATATGCGCCGGTGAACGCCCCGGCTATCAGAAGCAGCATCCACTTATCGAGTTTATCGGGTCGATAGGCCATTCCCAGAAGCGCCACGAGTACGCCGAAGATTAATATGCTGACATGCCCCAGCCATACCAGTTCGCCCAGGCGGTCCATCGGCGCGATTCCCAACACGTCCAGGGCAATGGGTCTGCCGAGCATCAGACGATTGTACTTCCAGGTATAAACAGTCTTTCCTGCATGTCGTTTCAGGTTGTTAGGCTGGAGCGATAATTCCAGCATACGGATGTCGGATTTGTTTGCGGTGAGTTTGGTTTCAAACTTGTCGATTATCTTGCCCGGCGGTGTGTGGAGCGTGTATATGCCCTTGCCTACGGCGGAGTACTCTATGGTAATCGGCGACGGCTTATTTTTGTCGAGGCGTCCGAACCAGACCAGGGTTTCGTTCCGAAGGAAGACGTCCTCGTTGGGCTCGCCGTTCACGGTAACGTTCAGTTCCGCCAGTGAGATAATCTGCGGTGGAAGCGGAAGGTGGATTTCACATTCGTTTTGCGTTTCTGTCGGGCTGGTCGCTTCGATTTTGGCTGAGAATGAGGCCTCGTATATCGACTCTGGTTCTTCCGTTCCGACGCTGAGCTTTGGCGTCAACTCAATGTCGGCGATGAAGGATTTTACACGCGCAAACGGACGGGATGGTTTACCGGCTTCTGCTTTATCCATCACCTCGTTATTGACGCCGAAATCATGGTACGCTTCGGACCTCATCATGGCTTGCTTGGCCAATTCCTTTGACCGGCTAAGGGTCGGAAGGAGCACCGACGCCAACCCCACCAGAACCAGCACAACTACGATTAACTCAATAAGTTTGATTCCCGCTCGTTTGGAGGAAGCCATATTTGTCTCCTTTTATTCGGTGTCTCGGAGGATTCTATTACTTTCGGCAAACATGCTACTGTAACTTTGACGTGCGGAATAGGCATTTGTTCCAGACTACAAACACCTCGGACGAAAAAAAGTCTAAAGATTTTTCTCGCTACGAAATCGGCGGACGTTTTTTTCGGTTCCGACGATAAGGCTGACGGCTGTGCGGATGATGATTTTCAGGTCCATCATCAGCGTTCGGCGCTCGACGTAATAAACGTCCCATTCGATTCGCTCCGGCCAGGTCAGGCCTGTCCCGCCGTTGACCTGCGCCAGTCCCGTGATTCCGGGACGGGCGGCAAGCCGGCGTCGCTCGAATTCGCCGTACCGGGCAACCTGTTCCGGGACGGTGGGCCTGGGGCCTACAAGCGACATGTGGCCAGCCAGCACGTTGAACAACTGCGGCAGTTCGTCGAGTTTGAATTTTCGCAGGAAATGTCCGACGGGCGTAACGGCCTCATGGGTGTCGGCGATTACGATTGTCGGGTCCGGGTCGTGAACGTGGTCTGCCCGCATCGTGCGGAACTTTACCATTCGAAATAGACGCCCATCCCTGCCGGCGCGGCCCTGGACGAAGAACCCGCCACCTCTACTCGTGAACCGCACCAGCAGGTAAAAAATCAGCATAAACGGACTCAAAACCGCCAGCCACACAACCGCAGCCGCAAAATCAAAGCCTCGCTTGCTAATTTCGTAACTTCGCTTCATCGGTACGACCAAACCTTTATTGAACCAGTAACATATAATCTAACAGGTGGGTGGCACGGTCAAGCGGAACGAAGTGGAGCTTGGCCGTGTTGGCGTCCACCACGGCCAAGTTTCCGCTTCGCTCCAACTTGACCGTGCCACCCATCAAATCACATGTTACGGAATTAGTGCTTCTTAACCGACAACGGTTCGGCTGGCGGTTGGGTCTCGTTTCGGATACGGACCTGTTCGGTTACGTTTTCGACCATTTCCGTCATCGCCCTGGCGATGGTTGGATTCTGTGCTTCGTCGAAATCCTCTTCAGCGTCGCCGACGTCGGTATTGACCCGCATTGTCAGGTTCATCGGTATCTCACCCAGCAGCGGCAGGGCGGCATCCCCGGCCGCTTTTCGCGCACCGCCGCGTCCGAAGATGTCGTGTTCTGCCTTGCAGGCGGGGCAGACGAAATAACTCATATTCTCGACCACGCCGAGGACGTGAATCCCCAGTTTCTGATACATCTGTGCCGCTCGCATCGCGTCGTTAATCGCCACCGCCTGCGGCGTCGTTACGATTACCGCTCCGGTAACGCCGACCGTCTGGGCCAGCGTCAGCGGCGGATCGCCGGTACCCGGCGGGAGGTCCACGATAAGATAATCCAACTCGCCCCAATCAACATCGGTCAGGAACTGCTTTATCGCGCCGTGAACCATAGGCCCGCGCCAGATCATAGCGGCGTCCGGCGGGATGAAATTTGCCATCGAGATAACCTTCAGGCCGAAGGCGTCGAACGGGGCAATTTGCTTTTCGCCGACCATTACAGGTTCAGCCCCTTCGATGCCTGTCATCATCGCGATTGAAGGGCCGTAGATGTCGCAGTCCATCAACCCGACGGACGCACCGGCCCGGCGAAGCCCGACGGCAAGGTGGACCGAAATCGTGCTCTTACCGACGCCGCCTTTGCCCGCGCCGACGGCGATGATATTCTTCAAACCCGAAAGGACACGTTCCGATTCTTTCATCTGATTCATAAACTTACCTTTTTCCAATTGCTTCATCCATTTTCTGAATTATAAGTTTCCCGTTCAATCCTTTTCGCAGGCGGATGGGTTTTGGATTCCCCGGCAGGAATATCACCGTCAGCGGCGGCCCCGGCTCGCGGAGTTTCTCAAAGAGCATCTTGCCAGCGGGCATGTCCTCGCGTGTAACGTCGCCTTTGAATACGGCTACGTCCCTGGCCTGAAGCGCTTCGGCCAGGTCGGGGTCGTTATAGACCGTCATGTCCAGCACCTTGCACTCCGGGCACGTGGTAGCGGTGAATTTTATCAGGACGATTTTACCCTCCTTCCGGGCGAGGGCGATCTCGGCTGGGTCGAAAGGACGCATCTTGACGGCAAGGGGTTTCGACG